>JBCCIX010000006.1:0-26558 GCA_039028075.1 Bacteroidota bacterium
ACCACCTTTACAAAAGTTTCCTGCAAAAGATCCTCCGCTACATAGTTATCCTTTACAATTAGATAGATGGTGGTGAAAACCCTTGATTTGTGGCGGGTAAGCAACTGTTCAAATGCCTCTTCGTTACCATTTTTGTAAAGTGATACCAACTGACTATCACTGATCTTATATTTCTCCATTAAGTCGTACAGTTTAGTTAACGTAGAGGTTTAAATCATATTGTTGCTGCAGGGTTTTTGTTCAAATTATTTTTTTGCCAAGGAATCAAATGTAAGTAAATTAATTTTTAAAAGGCAAAAGATTGACGCGATTATTTTTTCTTTTGTCGTTGTCCCCACCTTCCAAATTTTGTTTCTCAGGTTCCCCTATTTCCCGCAAATACGCTGGAATCTTTCAGTACACTACATACTATCTGCCCATTGTATTGTATCTTTGCGCCTCTGCATGAAAAACCGCCAAAAAAAAGCTCAGATCGATCTTTTAGATCCTAAGGAATACATAATTGTTAAGGGCGCGCGGGTCAATAATCTTAAGAACCTAAGTGTAGCTATTCCTCGCAATAAACTGGTAGTAATAACCGGCCTTTCAGGATCAGGAAAATCATCACTGGCTTTTGATACCTTATTTGCTGAAGGTCAGCGCATGTATGTCGAGAGCTTAAGCTCCTACGCCCGTCAGTTTTTAGGCAGAATGGAGAAACCAGAGGTAGATTACATTAGAGGGGTATCTCCGGCCATCGCCATTGAGCAGAAAGTCAACACCCGCAACCCCAGATCTACTGTGGGTACAACTACCGAGATATACGACTATCTAAAGCTACTTTTTGCACGAATTGGCGTAACATATTCCCCGGTCAGTGGAAAGAGAGTGACTAAGGATAGTGTCTCGGATGTGGTTGATTTTATCAATAGCCACGAAGCGGGAGCACGAGTTATGATCTCGTGCCCTCTTAAAATTACCAAGGGTCGATCCCTGGAGAAGGAGTTGGATATTCTCCTTAGCAAAGGCTACACCAGAATCCTGATCGATGGAGAAATGACGTTCATTGAGGAGTTACAGGAAAGCAAGGAGAAGATTGACAGTAAAAAAAGTTTAGAGATTCTTATTGATAGGGCTGTTATCAATGCAAATGATGAAGATACCGTCTATCGGCTTAGTGATTCCGCTCAAACGGCTTATTTTGAGGGACTTGGCGACTGCAATGTGCAGGTGGTTGGGAAAGAAAAGAAGTCTTTTTCAGATCGCTTTGAGGCCGATGGCATTAAATTCCAAGAGCCCTCTGTTAACTTTTTTAGCTTCAATAACCCCTATGGTGCCTGCCGTACCTGTGAAGGGTTTGGTAAAGTACTAGGAATAGACCCCGATTTGGTCATACCGGATAAGAGTCTTTCCGTCTATGAAGGAGCTATTGCTCCCTGGAGGAGCGAAACCATGCAAAAGTGGTTAGTACCTTTGTTAAAAGACGGTATTAAATTCGATTTTCCAATTCATCGTCCGTTTGAGGAGCTTTCCGATGGGGAGCGGCAGCTGCTATGGGATGGAAACAGCTATTTTGAGGGACTCAATTCCTTTTTTAAGTTTTTAGGCACTAAGACTCATAAGATCCAATATCGTGTTTTGCTTTCCCGCTACAGGGGACGAACCGTTTGTCCGGATTGCAAAGGTACTCGCCTAAGAAAAGATGCGTCCTTTGTCAAGATCAAAAATACTTCCATCAGTGATCTGGTACTGATGCCCATTTCCGAATCTTTAACTTTTTTCAATCATTTAGAGTTAAGCGAGTACGATGAAAAAGTAGCTTCAAGACTGTTAAAAGAGGTCAAGAACCGGTTGCATTACTTGGAGCAAGTCGGTCTTGGCTATCTCACCTTAAATCGAATGACCTCGACATTATCCGGAGGGGAATTTCAACGGATCAAGCTAGCCACCTCCTTGGGCAGTGCGCTGGTAGGTTCGATGTACATTCTGGATGAGCCTAGTATTGGTCTGCATCCTCGCGACACTAAAAGGCTGGTGCAAGTACTAGAAACACTACGTGATCTGGGCAATACCGTAATCGTAGTTGAGCATGAGGAGGAAGTAATGAAGGCCTCTGATCAAATTATTGATATAGGTCCTGATGCAGGTGTGCACGGGGGCGATCTGATATTCCAGGGCAATATATCTGAATTGAATGGAGCAGAATCGCATACCGCTGACTTTCTTTTGGGACGAGAAGATGTGGAGTGGAATGGCAGGCGAAGAAAGTGGAAGGACAGTATTAAAATTATCGGTGCGAGTGAGAATAACCTGAAAGCGGTCGATGTTCAATTTCCTTTAGGAGTATTAACGGCCGTAACCGGAGTTAGTGGTTCCGGAAAATCCACACTTGTTAAAAAGATCCTCTATCCGAGCTTAGGGAAAATGTTGGGCACCGTTTCCGAAACTACAGGTAAGTTTTCCCGGCTCGAAGGTGATTATGAAAAAGTGACCCAAATAGAGTTTGTAGATCAAAATCCAATCGGGAAATCAAGCAGGTCCAACCCGGTAACGTACGTCAAAGCTTACGATACTATACGTCAGTTGTTTGCCGATCAACCACTGGCAAAGCAGCGAGGTTACAAGCCTTCGCATTTTTCTTTTAATGTAGATGGTGGGCGTTGCGAAACTTGCCAGGGAGAAGGGGTAGTGAAGATAGAGATGCAGTTTATGGCTGATATTTTTCTTACCTGCGAAAGCTGCAAGGGCAAGCGCTTTAAAAATGAAATCTTAGATGTTTACTATAACGGCAAGAATATTGCCGATGTACTTGATCTGACGGTAGAAGAAAGCCTTGATTTTTTTGAAGAAAAAAATGTGATCATCAATAAAATTAGACCCCTTTTTGATGTGGGGCTTGGGTACATTGGTTTGGGTCAATCCTCAAATTCGCTGAGCGGCGGGGAAGCGCAACGAGTGAAGCTAGCCTTTTACCTGGGTAAGAACAGTGGCAGCAAAAAAGATCATATTCTTTTCATCTTTGATGAGCCTACCACCGGACTCCATTTTCATGATATTAACAAGCTTTTGACATCGGTTAACGCTCTCATAGACCAGGGGAACTCCGTTATCATCATTGAGCATAACATGGACGTAGTGAAATGTGCCGATTGGATAATCGACCTTGGGCCGGAAGGAGGCCAAAAGGGAGGGGATGTAGTTTTTAGTGGTACTCCGGAGGACATGACCAAGGTTGAGAACAATCATACGGCCTCTTTCTTAAAAGGCAAAATATAAAGCAGGTCGGTAATGTCCGTCAACGATCCATTACGCTTTTAATGATACCTGGAAACGTTTGCGATCTAGCCTTATCTCTTATATTTGAGTAAACTTCACACGTTATACCTATGTACGATTTTCTAGAATTGATCAAAGAGCGGAACCCCGGAGAACCTGAGTTCCACCAAGCCGCAGAAGAAGTCATTGAAACCGTAAAACCCGTTTTAGACAAAGAACCTAAGTACGAAAAGTACAAAATCCTGGAACGTATGTTGGAGCCCGAGCGTCTTATCTCTTTCCGCATAACCTGGACGGATGATAATAACGAAGTGCAGGTTAATCGTGGCTACAGAGTTCAGATGAACGGGGCAATCGGTCCTTTTAAAGGGGGGCTCCGGTTTCACCCCTCTGTGTATCCCGGCATCTTGAAATTTCTGGCTTTTGAACAAACCTTTAAAAATGCTTTGACCGGTCTTCCCATGGGCGGTGGTAAAGGGGGCGCAGATTTCAATCCAAAAGGAAAATCGGAAGGTGAAGTTATGCGCTTTTGCCAAAGCTTCTACTCAGAACTAATTAAGCACATTGGCCACAGAGTTGACGTTCCTGCCGGAGACATTGGAGTTGGAGGGCGTGAAATCGGCTATATGTTCGGGATGCACAAAAAACTCAGCAATGAGTTTACCGGGGTGCTCACGGGTAAAGGCGTGGGTTGGGGAGGTAGTCTTATGCGCGTAGAGGCTACCGGTTATGGGCTTATCTATTTCGCTGAAAACATGTTAGCTACCCAAAAAGATGACCTAAAGGATAAAGTGTGCTTAGTTTCAGGATCAGGAAATGTGGCTCAGCACGCTGTGGAAAAGATATTACATCTCGGAGGCAGGCCGGTTACCGTCTCGGATTCTTCAGGTTTTGTCCATGATGAAGAAGGCATCAACGCCGATAAATTAGCATTTGTCAAAGACCTTAAGAATAATAAGCGCGGCCGAATTAAAGAGTACACTGAAAAATACGCAAACGCTAGCTACACGGAAACGCGCAGCGCAAAAGAGAATAATCCACTTTGGGACATTAAGGCGGATTGCGCTTTTCCATGCGCCACTCAGAATGAACTTAATGCAAAGGATGCTGAGAATCTGGTCAAGAATGGCATTAAGCTAATAGGCGAAGGTGCTAACATGCCGTTAACTGCCGAAGCCATCGAGTACATCATTGAGCACAAAGTCTTGTACTCCCCGGGCAAAGCGTCAAATGCAGGAGGTGTGGCCACCTCCGGTATTGAAATGATGCAAAATTATGTGGGTAATTATTGGACGGCCGAAGAAGTAGATAAGCGCTTAAAAGGTATCATGCAGAACATTCACGATAATTGCCTGGAAGCCGCAGAGGCCTATGGAAATAAAGGAAATTATATGGCCGGCGCGAATATAGCCGGGTTCATAAAGGTGGCCGATGCCATGATCGCTCAAGGCGTAGTCTGATCCAAAAAAATGTTTGCCGGTTATGATGGTTAGTCGAAAAGTGCTAGTTTTCGATTAACTATGAGGTGCTCGTTAGCGGTTAGAGTAGTCTTAACTCTATTCATTTTTTTGCTGACCATTAGTGCAGTCAAAGCACAAGAGGGCGGTTATTTTCTGAGTCATCACAGACCCACAGGTAACTTCGACGAGGTGAGCTTCGATATACTCCAAGACCAAAATGGAGTGATGTATATAGCAAACCGGACTGGCGTTATGACCTTCGACGGAAAACATTGGAATTTCCTGAAAACCCCAGCCGCCATATTTTCTTTGACCCTGGATGAATCAACGAATACTATATACACGGCGGGAAGAAATGGGTTTGGCAAACTTCGAAGAGACAATTTTTTCAATTTAGACCATGCAACTCTTTCCGATTCCACATTACAAGGAGCTGATATTTTTTCTACCCTAGTGGCAAACCGAAAACTCTACGGGATTAACGAAGATCAGTTATTTCAATATGACCTGGAAACTGGGCACTTAAAAGGGATACGTCCAAAACACGGAGGTTATCTTACCGGTCTGTTTGTAGTAAACAGTGAGATCCTTGTACTGAACACCACGAGTGGCGTTCTGTCATTAAAAGATGACGAACTGGTTTCCACCACTACTAGCGGTCTCACGGGACTCTTTGCGGGGTATGTTGCCAGTTTTGAAGGAGAATCCTTGCAGGTTATCGAGAAAGAAGATGGTTCACTTTGGCTTTTGGAAAACGGCAAGCTGGCTGCTATTCCTCTACAACCTGAAGATGAACTTTTGTTCAGAGAAAACAGAATCCAACAAATTGAATGGATCAACAAAAATCTTATCGCCGTTAGCACGTTAACCGGAGGGGTAGTTTTTCTGGAGCCACGCACCGGTAAGCTTGTGCAAGTCCTCGATGCGGAAAGTGGGTTACCTGATGACGATATTTATTTTATTAGCGCGGATATTGAAAAAAGTTTGTGGATATCCCACAAAAAAGGATTCACGCGGGTATCACCCTCTATTCCATTCAGGACTTTCGATGGTTATGAAGGGCTGCAGGGAGAATTACTAACCACTATTACGCATAAGGGCAAGCTTTACGTTGGTACTACAAATGGGCTATACGCCTTAGAAACCGTCAAGGAATATACGGATGAGGTTTACACCGAGACTAGGGAAGTGTCAGACTCGGAAAATAAAACATTGGCGACCGACTCGAGGCGAAAAAAAAAGAAAAAAGGACTGTTCCGGTTTTTGAAAAGAAAAACAGTGGTTGACGAGACCCTGGCCCATGAATCGAACACCTCGAAACCTAACAAGAAGACGGTTACCGAGCGCAAGGTTCGAAAGAAGTTGCATTCCATCTTCTTCCAGTACAATAAAGTCAAGGAAATCAATTCAAGCGTTTCTGAGCTTTTTTCTGATGATCAAACGCTGTTTGTAGGAACCTTAAGCGGCTTTTTCACGGTAGAAAGTGGCTTAGCTACGAAAATATTGAACGAACCGGTTCGGTCACTTTACTATTCTGAACATTATAAAACCGCTTTTGTAGGTACAAATAACGGCGAAATTCGGGTGTTTAACTTGGGTGCGGGTGTCGATGAGTTGTACTTGTTTGGAAGTTCTTCTTATCATATCACTCACATTTTTGAAGATGATAAACATCGTATCTGGTTGTGTGGTACAGATAGGATGCTATGGTTAACCTTGGCAGGGTCGGAGTTGGGCGAAACCGGAGAGGTTCCTTTTGACAATCCGTTTTTCTACGATACGTACGGAGCAGCTAAAAATGATACGATTCTCTTTGTTAATGAAGCGGGCATATACCATTTTCAGAACGATGAAATGGCAAAAGTAGCGGGACCCTGTAAATTCGTTAAAGGATCAGGAAGTGAAATATGGATATTAGCAGAAACCGGATGGCAATTGCTAAATGCTAGCAGCGATCATGAAAATTTTGGGCTTCTAACGGTTTTCGACCACCCTAAGTACCTTTCCTTAGAAGCCGATTACATCTGGTTGGTCAGCGATGAGTCCCTTTTAAGAACTCCCAGAGTCTCCAACAACGTAATCAACTCCACTCATGAATTGCTGCTAAGAGGTGTTGGTATGGATCCAAGTGGTACTAGCACCTCAGGTAAACTTGTTCTTGATCAAGACAAAAGTGCTCTGAAATTCGAATTTGTCAAACCGGATTATTCGGGTATTATGGATATTCAATATCAATATAAACTGGATGGTTTAACTACTTCAAAATGGACTGAGTGGTCGGCAGACTACAGTACGATAAATTTTCCTTATTTACCGGAAGGCGATTATATCTTGAACGTACGTTCAAAAGATGTCTTTGGCACAATAAGTAATTCCGAGGTCATCAATTTCAAAATAGTGCCTCCTTACTGGAAAAGGCCCTGGTTTTACGCCTTGGAATTTACCGCTTTAGGAATGCTGCTCATTATTTCATTACGGATCAAGAGGTTAGGTTATCGATACAGACTTGGCAGCCGCCTATTGGCATTGCTTACCTTGATTATTATTATTGAGTTTATTCAAACTATTGCCGAGAATGAATTTCAGACCAAAAGCTCCGCTATTTTTGACTTTGCTATTCAAGTACTAATGGCCATTATTATTTTACCCCTTGAAGGCGTGTTAAGAAAGTATATTTTTAAAGAAAAAAATGTTCATTTACTCGATTTTTTTAGACTTAAAGAAAAAAGTAATGAAAACTAATATTCTGCTTACAGCTATAATTATGCTACTGGCCTGTGAGGTGCCTAAAGAATCTAAAACGTTGGAAGCTATAGAAAACAACCCCGCCATGGATGGATTTAATACTACCGGTTCGGATTCCCTCGCCATAGCTTGGGCCGATGCGTGCATGAAAGCGATGGGCGGTCGCAAAAAGTGGGATCAGCTTAATGTGGTGGCCTGGAATTTTTTCGGAGCTCGGGATTTGATCTGGGAAAAGCCTACCGGTCGGGTGCGCATCGATTTTCCCCGAGACAGTTCGATTTATCTGGTCGATATCAATACTTTAGAAGGTAAAGTCTGGCGCAAGGGGAAAGAAATCACTCAACCTGATAGTCTAAAAAAGTATCTCAACCGGGCAAAAAGTATTTGGATCAACGACGCCTATTGGCTGGTAATGCCCTTTAAACTTAAAGATACCGGAGTTACACTCAATTATTTGAGACCGGACACTACGTTGAAAGGGACACCAGCTGAAGTGCTTCAACTCACATTTGAAAATGTAGGCGTTACCCCACAAAATAAGTATGAAGTATTTATTGATGAATCAGATAGTTTGATCAAACAATGGGCTTACTTTCGACAAGCCAGTCAGGATAGTGCGTCGGCGATCTGGCCTTGGGATAACTACCAGTCATACAATGGGCTACTGCTATCCGCTAACCGCTCGGACAACCGAGGACCAAAAAATGTAAGGGTCTATGAAGAAGTTCCTACTAGCGTTTTTGAATCTTTTGATACCCCTAAAATCAACTAATACTTGGATATTAGCCTGAGCTAAACTACATTATGACTAAATGGTCATAATATGCCAAAAACGACATTTATAAATCTTAAATCGGACAAACGCAACCTAATTGTACAAAGTGGATTAAAGGAATTCGCAGATCACTCTTATGCAGAGGCCTCTATTTCACGCCTGGTGAAAAATATTGGTATAGCTAAAGGCAGTATGTACCAATACTTTGATGATAAATCAGATCTCTATACCTATCTGATCCAGCTGAGTGTGGACAGAAAGTACGAGATCCTTGACTATGTGGCTAAAAAGGTTTCAGATGACCTTGGCCTTTGGCTATTGCAAACTTGCCTGGTCGAGTTAAAATTCGTCCAAGAGTTTCCGGAGATGCAGAGATTGTTGAACCGGGCTGAATTGGAAAGCAAGGTCCCCATTCGGGAAATGGAACATAAATTTGTAGAAGATTATCTGCGAAAATTCCGGCCAGGCAGTAGCCAGCAAGAGTTAGCAGTAAAGGTTTTCTTGATAGGTACGGTAAAAAGGGGAATAATCGATAAGTTCACAGGCTCTGATTTATCCGATGAAGTAATAAATGATTTTATAAACCCCCTTACTCAGACGGTTACAAAGCATGTGACCATTCAGTCATAATATGCGTCTACCTTTTATCATTTTCTTAGCTGCATTTGGTACTTCCACGTATGGTCAAGAGATAGAAAAAGCGTCTTGGGCCCTTGGGGCCAACTTATATTATGGTGGCGTATTGCGCTACAAGGATACCATGAAAAAGCTCGAATGGACAGGGCTTCATGGTGTCGAGTTCTATGCCAATAAGCTCACCAACGGCCGCAATCGATGGGAGCGCCTTTTTAACTATCCCGAACTGGGCATCGCTGTTGAGTACTATGACTATAATGTTCCTGACGAGCTGGGTCAGGTGATTTCAGCGACGAGTTATTTGGATTTTGCATTCAGCCATACACCAAAAAATAAATGGCGTATAAATATTGGGTCTGGGTTTGTGTATTCTAGTCAGCGTTTCAACACAGAATCTAACCCGGATAACAAAGCGATTAGCAGTAGAATCAGTTATGTAGCCCGGGGTACGGTGCATTATGAGCTCATGCTCTCAGAAAACTATTTCTTGAATTTCAACGCAGCTTTCCGGCATTATTCGAACGGTAAGCTTAACATGCCTAATAATGGCATGAACTTCCCTGTTTTTGGAGTAGGCGTAAAATATGTTCCGAAGCCGAAAAAAATACATTTTGTCAAGGATACGGTAAAATACATTAATCGCTCCATTAACTTCAACATAATGGGGGCCATCGCCTGGCGCGAAGTGCTACAGGAGGACATCAAACATAAAGCATTTAGCGCCTCTGTTTACTTGAGTAAACAAATCACAAAGTACAACCGGATATTGCTTGGGATAGATGCCTTTCACTATGATCGTGAATCCATGGTCCGTGCTCTTAATGTGTACAAGTCTAAATACCTACCAGAGGATTTTGAGCTGGATTATGATGGGCGACAAGTGGCAATAACCGTTGGAGGTGAATTGCTCATCGGAAAACTATCGGTGCTCCTGCAGGGTGGATTTTATGTGTATAAACCTCAGTTAATCTATGCAGATTGGTACCAACGTTATGGATTTAAATATATGGTAACCGATTACCTTTTTCTCCGAACCACCTTAAAAGCGCATAGCCGTACCGCAGATATGATGGAGTTTGGCTTTGGAATAACGCTTTAAACTGGTCAATAGATTTCCGTTGCATAGAAGATGACAGTCAGAGTAATGATTGTTGCTTCTTTTGATTTCTCGTTATTAACGTAACGTTAGTTTCTATATCATTCAGGTCTATTATACCGGAAAAATCAGCTTTAAATTTTAGAAAACCTATTTTGTTCGGCATCTCATTATAGCTGTTCGGGAGATTGCGGACATTTTTCTTCCTAATAGGAAATAATAGAAAGAAAAATTCCGCAATGACTCAGAACAAAGAGGTTTTTAATATAGAAGCTCAGGTTAACGTAGGTTTTGGCATCTGAAAGCGAGGCTGTATCACTTAATTTTCGTTCATGATGGCAATCACTGCTCCAACTGACGTCAGTCATTCAACGCCTTACTGTTCCACTAGAGCTTTGTTATTCAAATCGTAATCGATGTAAAAAATGTTAGACATAATCGCAACTACCGAAAAATTTGTCACTGGTAAATGGAATGCATCCATAGATGTTCGGGACTTTGTCATAAAAAATATAAGACCATACCATGGCTCGGCGGATTTTCTCGAAGGACCAACGACCAGAACCCAAAAGCTGTTTAAAATTTGTCAGGAAGCTGAACGCGAAGAACGTGCTAGCGGAGGTGTCCGTTCTATTGACGCCACCACTATCTCCAGCATCAATTCGCACCGGGCGGGATATATTTCGAAAAAGCATGAACTTATCGTGGGTTTGCAAACGGATGAGCTGCTGAGACGAGCCATTAAGCCCTACGGCGGTGTGGGAATAGTAGAAAAAGCTTGTGAAGAACAGGGCGTTAAATTAGACCTACAAGTAAAAGAGATCTTTGAACGCTATGTAAAATCCCATAATCAAGGCGTTTTTGACGCTTACAATGCCGAGATACGCAAGTATAGATCACTTGGTGTAATTACAGGATTACCCGATAATTATGCCCGTGGACGAATTATTGGTGATTACCGGAGGTTAGCGCTTTACGGTACTGACCGGCTCATAGCAGCTAAACAAGCCGATCTGGCGGAATTAACGGGACCTATGACGGACGCTCAAATTCGTTTAAGGGAAGAAGTGAGCGAGCAGGTTAAAGCGCTAAAAGAGATCAAAGCATTAGGCGAAAGGTATGATCTTGACTTAGGAAGACCAGCCGAAAATGCCCAAGAAGCCGTACAGTGGGTTTACATGGCTTATTTGGCTGCCGTAAAAGAACAGGACGGAGCGGCCATGTCCTTGGGTAATGTTTCTTCCTTTTTAGACATCTTCATTGCACGTGACCTGAAAAGGGGATTGATCACGGAAGCCTATGCTCAGGAGCTTATCGATCAGTTTGTACTGAAATTGAGGATGGTGCGCCAGCTTCGAATGGGAGCCTACAACGAAATTTTTGCCGGCGACCCTACCTGGGTAACGGAAGCCATCGGAGGGTTAACCTTAACCGGTGATCATAAAGTAACCAAAACCTCGTATCGCTTTTTACAGACATTATACAACCTGGGGCCGTCACCTGAACCTAATTTAACGGTTTTATGGTCGTCAGAATTACCTGAGCACTTCAAAGAATTTTGTGCCAAGGTTTCCATTGACACCTCATCCATTCAATACGAGAATGACAACCTTATGCGGGAGGTACGCAAGTCGGACGATTATGGCATTGCCTGTTGTGTCTCATTCCAGGAGCTCGGCAAGGAGATACAGTTTTTTGGCGCACGATGTAATTTGGCCAAAACGCTGCTATTGGCCATCAATAGTGGTAAGTGTGAGAATAGTGGCACCTCGGTCATCGATGATTTACCGGCGTTAAAAAATGATGTGCTGGATTTTGACGAAGTAATGGCACACTTCAAGTTTGCTATGCGTGAGATTGCCAGAGTCTACGTCGATGCCATGAACGTAATTCATTACATGCACGATAAGTACTACTACGAGCGTGCGCAAATGGCATTAATTGACACCAATCCACGCATAAATGTGGCCTATGGCATAGCAGGATTATCCATTGTGGCCGATGCATTATCAGCGATTAAAAATGCCAAGGTTACCGCTATTCGCAACGAACAAGGCGTTGCTGTCGATTTTAAAATAGAAGGAGACTTCCCTTGCTATGGTAATGATGATGATCGTGCAGATCATTTAGCTGCTGAAGTTACAAGGTTGTTTAACGAGGCGCTGGCGCTATATTCTACCTACAAAAATGCCGCTCCAACCCTTTCAGTATTGACCATCACTTCTAATGTGGCCTATGGTAAGAAAACGGGAGCCACTCCGGATGGACGTGCTGCAGGAGTCGCCTTCGCTCCCGGCGCAAACCCTATGCACGGGCGTGATACAAACGGTGTAATTGCCTCTCTTAGTTCCGTGGCAAAGTTGGACTACAGAAATGCCCTGGATGGCATTTCCAATACGATGAGTGTAGTACCCAAAACACTGGGCCCCACACAAGAATCGAAGGTACAAAATCTGGTCACCATCCTGGACGGGTACTTTAGTAAGGGGGCGCATCATTTAAACGTAAACGTGCTAAATAAAGACACACTGCTGGATGCCATGGAGAATCCTGAGAAATACCCTCAGTTGACCATCAGGGTCTCAGGATATGCCGTGAACTTTGTTAAACTTTCGCGCGAACAACAGCTGGAGGTCCTGTCCCGGAGTTTTTTCGAAAGGATATAATCAAGTTCAATTTGGATAGTTAACGATTAAAGCAGTAACCTAAATCAAAAGTTGCATGTCGGTAATCATTAAGGACATACGCCGCACAAGGCAGGACCACGATACATTGAAAGTTCATAGTATCGAATCTTTCGGCACGTATGACGGTCCCGGTATCCGAATGGTGATTTTTTTACAGGGCTGTTTGTTTCAATGCTTGTACTGTGCCAATCCCGATACCATGTGCTTTGATGGTGGTACTTCTACCAGCATATCTCAATTGATAGCTAAAGCCGAAAGCATAAAACCATTTTTTGCTAACGAGGGGGGTGTCACCGTATCCGGGGGTGAACCGTGCCTACAAGCAAAAAAATTGATTGTATTGTTTAAAGAGTTGAAAAATCGCGGCATCCATACCTGTTTAGACACGAACGGCTATGTTATGAATAAATCTGTGGCTCAACTCGTATCACAAACCGATCTTGTGCTCCTAGACGTGAAACATATAGACCCCGAGATCCACAAAAAAATAACTACCCGCTCCAATACGAAAACCTTAGCCTTTGCCCGGTACTTAGAGGACCAGAAAAGACCTTTTTGGTTGCGATATGTATTAGTGCCCGGATTAAGTGATCGTCCTGAACATTTGCATCAATTGGGCCGATATTTTCAATCTTATCGACAGATAAGGAAATTGGAGATACAGCCCTATCATAAGCTGGGAGAATATAAGTGGAAGGAGCTGGGTAAGGAATACCCACTCACAGGCACCCCTGAAAACTCCCCCGAACAACTCGCGCAGGCGAAGCAGATAGTTGAGCACTATTTTGATGAGGTAGTGGTCAACTAGCTACAAGTCTGTTTTATGTGATAAGACTTAGCTGGCATACACCTCCATTATTTACAGATCATATCAAGAACCGAAAAAGTCTGTGATTTATTCTTTTCTGATGAAAAATGCCTGAGGCATCAGGGATTTGCGGCAATAACTTAACTTTGCTCTTCGCAAAAAATCTGAAAGCACCAATATGACCGCTAAACAATTCATAGACGCTAACCAGGATAATTTTATCAATGAGCTTCTCGATTTACTTCGAATACCTTCGGTTAGCGCCGATTCGAAGTTTAAAGATGATATTCGCAAAGCGGCAGAGTTTATTAGAAATAGTCTGCAAGAAGCCGGGGCAGATAACGTTGAAATTTGTGAAACAGCAGGTCATCCGATCGTGTACGGTGAAAAGATATTGGACGAAAAACTACCCACGGTTTTGGTCTATGGCCATTATGATGTGCAGCCGGCCGACCCCTACGAACTTTGGGATTCTCCTCCTTTCGAGCCGGTAGTAAAAGATGATAAGATCTATGCACGAGGGGCATGTGACGACAAAGGACAGATGTACATGCACATCAAGGCCTTTGAGTCGATGTCAAAAACAGATTCTCTGGCCTGTAACGTCAAATTCATGATTGAAGGCGAAGAAGAGGTAGGCTCAGACCATTTAGGAGTTTTTGTGAAGGAGAACAGAGAAAGACTGGCGGCTGATGTAATACTTATTTCCGATACTTCAATCATTTCCAATGATGCTCCCTCCATCACCGTTGGTTTACGGGGCTTAAGTTATCTCCAAGTGGAGGTGACCGGGCCTAACCGCGACTTGCACTCAGGTGTTTACGGAGGTGCGGTGGCGAATCCTATTAATGAGCTATGTAAAATGATTTCGTCCTTAGTCGATGATGAAGGACATATTACGATCCCCGGATTTTACGATAAGGTAGCGGAGTTAACGCAAGATGAACGAAAAGCGCTGAATGAAGCTCCTTTTGATCTGGAAGAGTATAAGTCTGACCTGGACATTGCCGATGTAAACGGCGAAAACGGCTATACTACTTTGGAGCGGGCAGGCATCCGCCCAACCCTCGATGTTAATGGCATTTGGGGGGGATATACAGGCGAAGGCGCCAAAACTGTACTGCCTTCAAAAGCCTACGCTAAGATTTCCATGCGTCTGGTACCACATCAGGTATCTGAAGAGATCACGGCACTTTTTACTTCTCATTTTGAAGCTATTGCCCCAAAATCAGTTAAAGTAAAGGTTACACCTCACCATGGGGGTGAACCGGCCGTAACTCCCACGGATTCCAAAGCGTATGAAGCTGCAAGCAAGGCCTTCGAGGAAGCTTGGGGAAAAACACCCATACCGACCAGAGATGGAGGTAGTATTCCCATCGTGTCGTTGTTCAAGCAAGAACTAGGGTCAGATACTGTGCTCATGGGCTTTGGCTTGGATTCCGATGCTATACATTCTCCGAATGAGCATTACGGCCTTTTTAATTATATGAAGGGAATTGAGACCATAACCCTCTTCCACAAACATTTTGCGAATTCAAAAAAGTAGATGAAATTACAGTTAGTAGACGTAGTCTGCTTTAGACTTCTTCGATCATTAGTTTCTCGCTGACTTTCAAACTTAATGATTCCCGTTTGTTGCTGTATCGAACGATGATACTACCATCGAAAGGCTCTACCGCTTCGACGAATAAATCTGCGCCTAAGTTGAGACCGCGGTCATCGAGAAAGGCTAAAAACTCTTTTGACGACTGTTTTAGGGCAGCAAGTTTGACGTGGGCACCCTTTTCGCAATCGCTTAAACGCTTATAGTACGGCTGATTTAGAGTGCCATCTTTTTCCGGAATAGGGGAACCATGGGGGTCTTCCGTTGGATATCCCAATAATTCATCCATTCGATCGAAAAAGGCAGCCACTTTAACATGCTCCACTTGCTCTGCAATTTCGTGTACTTCCTCCCAGCCAAAACCCATTTTTTTAACCAGATACATCTCCGTGAGCCGGTGTTTTCTCACGATCAGCGCAGCGGCCTTTTTACCGGTATCCGTAAGGAGGAGTGGCTTGTACTTTTCGTAATAAACTAAACCCTGATCTTTAAGGTTTTTGATCATACTATTCGCCGTGGGTTTACTTACCCCTAATACCGTGCTTAGTGCGGATATACTGACTGCTGCTTGCTCCGATGACAAGTGAAATAAGGCCTTGAGATAATTTTCTTCCGTTTGTGATGCCATGACGAATATAGGTATCGACAAAGATAGAAAAGTATCTAAAATCTTTTTGTTAGATTAATCTAACTTATTATTTTTGTCTAACTAATTAAATAATAGGATATCTCAATATATTACGATGAAAACAGCCTCCTCAATTTTGCTTTCCTGCTTTCTAGTTTTTACTGCTGTTGTGTCAAAGGCACAGACAGGTGCTATCTCCGGTAAAATTGTCGCAGGAGGTGAGCCCTTGGCCTATGCCAGTGTTTCTATCGCTAATTCTACCCTGGGAGGGGTCTCAGATGCGTTAGGAGCTTACCGAATCGAGAAGGTGCCGGTAGGCGAGGTCACGCTACAGGTGGCCGCTGTGGGTTATCGTACCTTTACTCAAACCTTAAAGGTACAAGCTGATGCCACTATTACCGTTGATGTTATGCTTACGGAAGATTTACTCAACCTGGAAGAAATAGTAGTGAGCGGAACACGATATGAATTAGATCGAAAAAAAGCGCCTGTTGTAGTGAACGTTCTGAGCAGCAGATTGCTGTCGGCAACGCAGTCCCTAGCTGTCTCTGAAGGGTTGAATTATCAACCCGGTGTACGTGTAGAGACGAATTGCCAAAATTGTGGATTTACCCAGGTGCGGCTCAACGGACTGGAGGGGAGTTATTCCCAAATCCTGATCAACAGCCGGGCCGTATTCAGCGCGTTAAACAGTGTCTATGGTCTTGATCAGATCCCGACTAACATTGTAGAAAGAGTCGAAGTAGTTAGAAGCGGGGGTTCCGCGTTATACGGTTCCAACGCCATCGCCGGCACGGTGAACATCATTACCCGTGAGCCGGTAGAAAATACCTGGCAGTTGGGTTCAAACTTTGCTTTAATAGACGGAGATGCCGTTGATCGTACGATTAATTTCAACGGGTCCATCGTAAGTGAAGACCTTAATAGCGGGGTCACCTTTTACGGAATGTCAAGGGACAGGGAGAGTTATGATGCTAACGGAGATGGCTTTACCGAGTTGGTAAACCTCGAGAACAATGTACTGGGGGGAAAAGCCTTTTTAAAACCCACAGATAGAAGTAAACTAGCCATTGACTTCAGTTCCATACAAGAATACCGTCGTGGAGGAGACCGGTTAGAACTCGCGCCCCATTTCACTGATATAACGGAAGAGCTTGATCATAATACCATCTTTGCCGGCCTAAACTATGATCACTGGTCGCGAAGTAAACAGGATAAGTTGTCATTCTATTTTTCATCTCAATTCACTAACCGGGATAGTTTTTACGGTGGCTTAGGTGGAGGCAGAACCCCACAAGACAGTCTTTTGGCCATTAACGCCTACGGGACTACGGACGATGTAGCTTTGGTATCAGGTATCCAATATACCAGAAACATGAATAACAATGACGTATTGACCCTAGGCATTGAAAACCAATTCAATGATACGGAAGATGAGATTGCCGGATACAATCGTTTGGTAGACCAAAGAGTCAATACTATTGGGTTTTATGGTCAGTATGAATGGAAACCCATCAGCCGTTTGACTGCACTTTTAGGGGCACGATATGATGCCACAAACGTAGATGGCGAGTATCGAGTAGGAGATATTACCAACGCTTCCGATGAAAACCTGGGCGTGTTTAGCCCCCGGGTTACCGTACTGTATCAGCTCATGGATAATGTTCAATTTCGGGGAGGTTACGCCCGGGGTTTCCGCGCTCCCCAAGCATTTAATGAAGACTTGCACATTTCTTCCGTGGGAGGGGAACCGCAGTTCGTTATTCTTTCCGAAGGTCTTGATAAAGAAACCTCCAACGCCTATACCGCTTCTTTGAATCTTACACAAGATTTTGGGCTAACTCAAACGAATTTCTTGATTGAGGGCTTTTACACGCAGCTTAATGATCCTTTCGTGCAAGTAAGTACCGGATCGGTTTTACCTAATGGTTCTATTTTAGAAGAAGTAAGAAACGGCTCCGGCGCATCTGTATCCGGAGTTAATTTTGAAGCAGGTTTTTCCCCATCAACTACTTTTTCTTTACAGGTAGGAGGAACCGCACAGCAGGCGGTCTTTGATGAAGCACAAGTACTTTTCGAGCCTGAGGGAATCACAAGTGGAGAATCGGCAGTGGTGGTGGATGAATTTACCAGAAATCCCAATCTGTACGGATATTTCAATTCTACCTGGAATGTTACTGATGCATTTAGGTTTGATTTTACTGGGACTTACACTGGATCAATGGTTGTGCCACGAGTCG
This sequence comes from Bacteroidota bacterium, assembly GCA_039028075.1. Classification (GTDB taxonomy): domain Bacteria; phylum Bacteroidota; class Bacteroidia; order Cytophagales; family Cyclobacteriaceae; genus Fulvivirga. Next base: position 17,934 of record JBCCIX010000006.1, read on the forward strand.
TGAGTGCATCAGGCTTCCTTGATCTTATCGATTCAAACCCATTTTTTGATGCAAACATTAAGGCTTCTTATCATTTTACTTTTAGCGAAGATTTTCGTCTTGAATTAAGCGGTGGAGTCAAAAATGTCTTCAACAGCTATCAGGATGATTTTGATTCGGGTGCAGGCAGGGATTCAGATTATATTTATGGTCCTGCTGCTCCGCGTTCGATGTTTGTATCTTTGAAAATTGGTCATTTTCATTAATGCATAGAAGATTAGTAGTATCGGTTGGTTTGTTCGCGACCCTTTTACTTTGGTGTCAAAAAGTCAAATCACAAGTTAGGAAAGAAATAAATTGGTTGTCTTTTGAGCAATTGGATGATTCGTTAAACGTGCAGCCTAAAAAGGTATTTATCGATTTTTACACTTCCTGGTGCATTTATTGCCGTAAAATGGATCAAGTAGTTTTTACAAAACCAGAAGTAGTTGATCTGTTAGAGAAAGAGTACTATGCTGTACGTATGGATGCAGAAACCACGGATACGGTCTATTTTGAGGGTAAGCCTTTTGTTAATTTACAAGCTAGCAAAAAACGAAATGGCCTACACCAGCTGGCTGAGCTTTTAGCGCAGCGCAATGGCCAATTTGCGCCTCCTACCCTGATTATTCTAGATTCTGAATTTAAAGTACAGCGGCGTTATTTTGAATATATGGACAGCAAAAAATTGCTAAACGCACTACAAAAAAAATAATATCGGTTTAAGCAGGCCTCATACCAAAATAGTGGCGAAGGTAATATACACGTTGCCTTCGTTTTGAACCCGGGTTTTAAACCTTATCGATAGTATTGAAGATCTCTACTGCCTAGCCACTCCTCCTACACTTTTGCAGGCTCTTGCCGATGACTCTCATGGTATGTTCAAAAGCTACCTTATAAAAGGGAACGGAAACTTTCCTTTGCGGTTACCAAAACAATTAGTACGAAAATACATGAAAGGCATTCTATATGTGCACGAGCATTGTGCCTGCACAACGTCCATACATCACCCTATTTTGACCGATCATTTGAAGCTTGGATCCAGCTTAAATGCCGTCCCCTTGGGCTAAGAGTCTAAGCCTTTAAAAGAGCTTGTAGCTGATCCACTTATTCGCCGATCGACTGTAGAGTTTGAGAATAGAAACAAATTATGTTAACTCATTGGCAATTAAATCTATTCAAGTGTTAAACAATACCCTTTCTTACATCGTTTTTTTTTAAAATTCTATAGAAAATTTGCGAGCCTTGGTTATACTTGAAGGTAATGAAACTCAAAAAAAATATAAGTACAACACTATGAGCGTAGAAGAGAAGAAAATAGCGGAGGGTGTAGCTCCATTAAAGTGTTGGGATATATTTTCGATATATCTTAATGTATTGAACCAAAGAAGCAATAATCAAGAGGATATCCAATATCTTCTCGGTTTGAAAAGCATTTACGAATGGGATGCTGATTTTCTAACTATATTAGACAGTTATTACGACGCGCTGGTACTGACAGACAGCTCAATTCAAATACAGTGGGTCAATGATGGATTTCATGAAATGACCGGTTATGAAAATAGCGAAGTAATCGGAAGAAGCCCAAAGATGCTTCAAGGCGAAAAAACATCTAAATCGTCACGAAGTTTTATTAGAGAAAAATTGAGTGGCACGCGTCCTTTCAATACGGAAGTGATTAATTATCGTAAAAACGGAGAGGAATACCTGTGTCAGGTGACTATCCATCCTTTATTAAATATGGAAGGTAATGTTTCTCATTTCTTGGCCTTAGAAACGAAAGCGGCCTAGATCCAAAACAATTACGTCAATTGACTCATTCATAGCGTTTTAAAAGGGCTCTTCAAGGTTTGTAATTCGAACTGTATTACTGACTATTTCACTTAGTCGGCCTGTTTCGATCTCAATAAAATGCATAATCTGTCGCTTATCCTCTTCGGTGAGATTGTCGGCTTCGTGCGTAAATATATAACTGAGCCCACTTAAGCTGGCCACCGGGCTTCTCACTAAATGCGATTGTTCCCAAGCAATTCGGCTCAATTTTCTCTCTTGCTTCAAGAGCTTATTTTCACGCGATCTGGCTAAATCAGCCAGTCTTTTTGCGATAGGTTGATAAATAAATCGTATCTCCAATAAAAGAATGGCAATCGATAAAATAGCTAATACTACCTCACCGATAATAATAATTTTCAATTTGAATTCAGAATGTTTCTCAAGCAGACCGACCACAGTTTCCATGTTTAACAAAAAAGAAGCCTGATTTTGACGAATAGTGTTTATATCTTGATGAGATAGGTTTTTAGCATCTAAAAAGGATTGGATAAAATTTACCTTCGCTGACAGGTTATGGAGCAACATCAATACCTCAGGATCCTCAATCGCCGAAATTTCCAACGAGTCATTTGAGTTGATAAATCCATAATGGGCCGTTCGCCATTGGTAATACAAGTCTTTTACCAGCGCCCGGTTTTGTCCTGCTAAGCTTGTATGGAACTCAAGGCTTATTCGCTGGGAAAGCATTCTCTGCCGGCCTGCAACATTAATCACATGAGCATCATGGCGTTTTTGGTAGAGCCAAAATTGAATCAAGCCTTGGTTAAGGACGATAAGTAGTACGGTGATTACCGCACCCCTCATAAAATGATTATTCGCTAACATAAGTACGTCTTCTATTCGTTTATAACCTCTCCCGTATCGACATTGTTAACATGTTGTCCATGTAGTAATGTCGCCGTTTAAACATGGCTTGATACTTTGCTTTATCTGTAGGCCTTAAACACCTAGTGTGATCAGACCATTTTCTCGTATGCCTTCCACCAAGTTGTGAAGACCCAAATAGGTGTGCTAAAGCGCCTAGTGTTACACTGCGATTTCGCAAAAATTTCTGCACTTACCACGCCTTGTTATAAGGAAAGTTATTTCAACTCTATGCGCAAAGCTTCTAGGCAGGTCGTATATTGAAAAGGGGAGTTATCACAACACATCCAAACCACAGCTTAGGAGCCTACACGACGAATGGTATTCGCTGAAGTCAACAGCTCTGACGTTAACGCTTTAGGTTGCTCCATAAGCTAAAAAACAGATCAGGACAGCAATTCATCTTATTTTTTCCACAACTCAGTAAGTATTATTAACGGGACCGCTCTCCTGTAGTCTTTTTTGGACCATTAAAGTAATAGTTAAACTAAAATCTTGGTGGGATGAAGAAGAGTATAAACATCGTATTTTTATTATTTTGGTTTTTAAGCGCTGCTGGCCAGAGCGATAGCACCTATACTTTTGATTACATTGATCGTAGTACCCGTTTTGCCTGGTTGACTTTAGGTTTTGAAACCTTTAGAGAGCCGGGAGGCAAGACCGGCTATTTGCAAAATGGGAATCTACAACGATCTTCATTCGGCGGAGCGCTGACACCACGATTGACGATTGGAGGGATTCACTTTTGGGGACATGCGGATTTCTATGTGACTTTCCCGCTCAACTTTGTCTCGATCCGCAATAATCCGGGAGGGTTTGAAACTTTGAAATTCAGCCAGGGTATCGAAACGGGTGCCCGTATATACCCGCTTAAATTGAAAACTGGTCGGTTAAGTCCTTTTGTGGGCATTAGCTTTAATACATTTAACTTTCAACAGCTGCGTGAGGAGGATGATTTTAAGGAAGGAGCTCCTACCTTTCAACAAATAGTAGCACCTCTGGAAGTCGGATTAACTTATACTGCCGGGCAATACCATCTAAGTGCGTCGGCTTATTACAATTCTATTGACCAATTGAACTACGCCATAACACCTACAACAACAGGCCCCGTAGAGATTGATCCTCTCTCTTTTAGCTTGCGCATCTATAAATATTGGGACACCGACAAGGGGATGCGGAGTCATAAGGTGGTAAGAAAACTAAATAGGTATTACCAGTTCCTTGAAAATGAAAAAAAACTTAACGCCTGGTACTGGGGTATTGGCCCTTCGGCGGCAATACAAATGTCCCGATCATCTTATTTTCGAAATAACTTTCCCTTTCTCTACCGCGACCGCACGGGAGGTTTCATGCCTGATCTTACCTTTGGCAGGCATCTGTCAAAGCCCGATCTGAATATTGGAGTTTCTTATCGCACCGTAGGAGACCGCCTTACAGGTTTTGAAACTGAAATTAAAGTAAGACGGCATTCGGCGATGATCGAAGTATACAAAAGCATTTTCGACTGGCTCGGTTTTGTTCCCTTTTTAGGAGTAACGTCCTCCTTTGAGCATTTGAAAGCGGATATTAACGGACAACAATTCAGCGATACCAAGTCCGCTATTGGTTTGATCGCCGGCTGGGATATTCGGGTGACCAAGACAGGGAGCAGTCTGCTTCGTACTAATTTGAGATGGATACCAGACTTACACTTAGAAGTAGAAGGTGAGAAGATCATGTTCGATCATTTGGAGTTCAATTTTATTCAATACGTTCACTTTATCGGTAGGCGTAAAGCGTATGAAAAATTCAAAAAATAGAACTCGGGTAAATTTATTAAAACTATGTTTTCGTGAACAAAGACGCGCTTCGGGTATTTACTCTACGAAACAGTTAGCTGTAGAATATAGACCCAATGCGCTAGCGTTAATCTGATTTTCTCCCGTTCCATGAAGGGCTAAACCCAGGGGACCTCCGCCTTACGGCTTACTTTGAATCGGGGTTTAGGTGTAATAGTCTACCTGGAAGTCACTATATGATTTCACATTTTCTTTCAAGGCGCTCACGGATTTCTGCGTCAGATTGGGCAGCCACTAAGTGGTTTAGAAACTAAGAATACGATCCAAGTAAGCCGTTTCATTGAGGGATAAGACTATCTATTTTAATTTAACTTGTGGAGTTTACCACCTACCGTAAGCAAAAGACACCCCACAATTCGCGAAAGGTGGAACGAGCGCCAGTATTTTGACGAAATGAACAATATTTGTAAGCTTCACCCGAAGCCCTTACCTTTGTTTAGATTCAGTCTAAATAATACATTGAAAACGTCTGTTCTTATCGTTGAACCCCAGTACCTCACCAGAAATGGGCTTTTTCATTTGCTGGATAACCTGGATGACTTGAATATTGATATGGATGAAAATATTCAATTCAATCAGGACTATTCAAGCTATGATGTAATTATCACGGATTATTTGGAGCCGTATACGACCACCATAAAGAACGGTTTTAAAGAATCCCTCCTTGAGAAGTACACCGACCGGTTATTGATCATATCCGCAGACCAAAATAGATCGCGAATAAAGGAGTTGATCAACAAGGGTACTCCTGGCTATCTCACTAAAGATTGCACGCCCGAGGAAATACTCTCTGCCGTGGAAATGATCTCCAAAGGCAACCGTTTTTATTGTAATCAGGTTTTGGAAACCCTGACGCATGTAGAGGTCAGCGATACCGACAATGGCACACCCACCAATCTCTCTGCTCGTGAAGTGGAGATATTAAAACTTATCGCTATCGGAAAAAGTACCGCCAAAATTGCCGATGAACTCCACATCAGTGTTCACACTGTGAATTCACATCGTAAAAATATTTTGAAGAAGTTAAAATTAAGTTCCCCCACCCAACTGGTAGCCTACGCTCACGAAATTGGCTTAGTAGGCTGATTACCATTGAGTTGCTGCTTTAAGCTTCATTTCCTGTTTTTGCGGCATCACTACTTGTAGTGATTTAATTTCACTATTTCTAGCGATTGATGCAAGAGTGGCTCCCTGTTACTTTTGTACTGTTTAGAATTAATCTAAATAACCCTATTGAGGTATCGGGTACTGGACTTAATCTTAAAAACCCGGTTCAGCGTGGGGTAGAAATACGACATCTTATGGCTTGTACACCCGAATCATTAGTAGACATTCCAGGTTTAAATATCTCCATCTGTCCAGGATGCCAACGCATTGGATTTGCCTACAATAATATCCTTCTGGGATTCGACAAGCACGATTTTAAAAACTTTGTTACCTCATTTACTGATATTGACTTTGATCGAAAAGCGGTACTATTCCCAGGTGGAGAAAAACAATTAATCGTTAATTCCGCCCACCATGATATACAGTTCAATTTTAGAAAAGAAGAATTCGAGACCATATGTGAACACGCTAATCAGGCGCTTACCCTTCTTAATGCAAAAGAGATATTATCCTACTGATCAATATGTTTCATCAAATACACGGAATTAAAGAACAAATAGAAAGCAGATACAAAGGCGGCCGGCTTTCGGCTAATTCGCGGTCATGCCCTAAAGGCTTGTGCAATGACTTGACTTTGCTTTTCTTGAATACAGACACCTTTGAGCCAACCCGTTTTTTTAGATTTCCATTGCCTACCATTCTAGAATATTTGGAAAATACACATACCTATTACTTAGGTAAATGCCTGGATGAAATAGCCTTGGGCATTAACTTATTGACGTACCAAAGTGATTACAAGAAGTACTGGAAGCCGGTGCTTACACAAGTCTTTTCTACTTATGCCGCTGAATTAAAAAAGCACATTGACGAAGAGGAAAACGAATTATTCCCTTACATAAAGTCGCTAATGGAGGCAAGTAAAAGTGGCATTATGAATTTCAGCTTTGAACAAAAATTAATGCTTATTCAACATTTGTTGAATCATACAGACGACCCTGAGAATAAATTAAGATCGTTAATCCGGTTACTTGAAAGTAAAAAGGAACATTTTGCTGATCAATTAGCGCTTAATGTGCTGATTTCAAAATTAAAAAGTTTTGAACGTGATTTAATGGTGCACGCGCGATTAGAAGAAGAGGTGCTTATCCCACGTGCATTAGAGTTAGAAAAAGAAATTTTACAGCGCGCTGAGTTTTGAGGATCACCGCGCTCCTTTAATAAGTAAGATTATAAGTCCTGTGCCTGTCGATTTCTTCTTCGCAAAGTTCGTAAGGTGCTCTTTCAGTCTTTGGCAGGTGCAGGCGCTAATTTATACAATGGCAGACCCGATACGTGTAAACCTTAGCGAGGTCCAGGAAACGCTGCTAATCCCGCTTCTAGCCCGCGCTGAGGAAACCTTAAGTAACAGGCTAATCGCAGATCAAAGTCCGTTGATATGGTAAGGCAACTTGATTATGCTTTTACTCTTCCTAGAGGTAAACCTACCTTAAAAAGCCTAGCCATTCGTACCCGAGCCTACCGTGAACTGGTAGCAGAACTTCTTGCCGAGTACGAATCAGCAACGGTAGTTGAGTTGGATGGTGGATTAACTACACGGTATGACCGGGTGTGCCGCCCTGGGATCAAATGGCTTAACCGGGATGATCCGTTGAAATTTTTCGATACGCGCATCAAATGGTGTGTAGATAATGTCAACGAGATCAATAAATGGGACGGCAACTACAAAAGGATAACAACCACTAATTTACTTGTATCACCCCTGCAAAAACCAAAGGTAAAACTTCATGGATGTACAGGTTAGTGATTAAGCTTATGTTTTTTTGAATAAAAAGATGGCAAATCAATATTTAGTTCATCTCTATAAACTTGGGACCTAGTCTTTATGTGTAAAAAAAGTAACCATATGATACTAAGCGAATCTGAAAACTGTCAGATTACCTATTGCACAGCTTGTCAGCATTTTTCTTTTGTATATAACAACTGCTGTGCTTCTTTTAAGCTAGAAAAACTAGTGGGGTTACGAAAAACCATTGAATCTCTTGATGATATCGACTTCCAATATGATTTTCTAAATCGTCCCACGGCAGTCATCCGTGGGCGAAGCGAAGTAATGGGAATATGTCTTTGTAAAAAAGACATCGAGCCTGTACTGCGGGCTCTTTATGAGGCAGAAACACTATTTGAAGCACATAAAATTATAAATTGCCAATGAGCCCTTCAGACTACGACCAATTTTTCATCCAACTTCAAAAACAAATTGAAGTTAATCCCAGCATGCAATACCGTATAATACTAGGAGCCATCAGATCCACTGATTGTCCTTACTTGAAAAGAAAACTTAGGCGGGTATTTAGCGGAGAAATTTCTTTAGCTCAGATCACTAATTTAGAGATCAGCGATAATTGAACAATTTCCGGTAAACGCGCACGCTTCTTACTATTTAATGCCTTATGCTGATTGTTAATCATTTCCGAAAATACCCGGAAAGAATGCCACGATCATCACTGTATACCACATACCTGAGGCTGTTGCTGGAAAAACGGTTCTGATCAGTAGCGTTTATCTGAAAAATTACCTTTTTAACGACCCTTTTTAAAGGATTCATGCTTATCTTCTCGCTTTATACGAACTGAAACTACACTTGTGAATAGATGTGTTACTCTTTCATTTCTACTGTGTCCTTTGTTCTTAGGACTCTGCCATTTTTCTGACGGTCAAATCCAGCAGGTAAAAGCGTATTACGATTCTCTCGAAAAACAGAGTAGAAAGCGCGCTCAAACCATTCGCTTCATATCCGAAGACATGGGATTGGTAGAGGATTATCCTGAGCTTTCACAGATTATTTTATTGCGGCACGGGGAACCTGCCCTAAATAAGAAAGGATCTAGAAAACGAAAAGAAGCCATCCAGTTCATAAAAGAGTATGACTCCGTTGGCATCTACCCGCCTGAATTTATTCCGGTAG
>JBCCIX010000007.1:0-24930 GCA_039028075.1 Bacteroidota bacterium
CTTAAATATACCCCTTTTTCTCGTGTTAGCCCACTAATTCAGCCTAAGATTCGTCACTGAAATTCTCCGAAAATTACCCCGATTTCTACCCCTGAAATGGTTTTTAAGTTTTCTAACAGGCACTAATTAAGATGATATTCAGCCTATATCATTACTTTTGCACCTTGCAAGCACCTTAACTTGGTGGCAACTTTGGAAGATGTGAAAAAGCTGTATCTACTTCGCCATGCCAGAACCCTTGAGAAAACAGGGGATCAAAAAGATATAGACCGGGAGCTCAATTCCATTGGGCTTCAGAACTCAACACGCATGGGTATCAACTTCAATAATAAAAAGGAGGAGTTTGATATTATCATTACGAGCCCCGCGATGAGAGCCAGAACCACAGCATCACTCATAGCCGAACAAATTGCTTACAATACCTCTAAAATTCATGTGAATGACGAAATATATGAAGCTTCAATCCGCTCACTTTTAAAAGTAGTAAATCAGTTGAAAGACGAGTGGGACTCCGTTATGATTGTAGGTCATAACCCTTCTGTAACGTATCTTTCTGAATATCTTACCAGTGAAGAAATTGGTGATATGACTACCTGTGGAGTAGCAAAAATTGAATTTAATATTGCTTCCTGGATCGAGGTTTCCGAAGGACGTGGAAAACTTATAAGCTACGAATATCCGGACCTGTTAAATTTCTAGCATGCGTTCAAAAAAGGAAACGATAGAGGCATTTGATCCTAATGCCCCTGCTCGTAATAATTCGCTTTTTGGGTTACCATTTGATGAAGAACAGGCCGATCTGATCATTATTCCTATACCTTGGGATGTGACCGTTTCTTACCGTTCAGGAACCTCAGATGCTCCTGAGGCCATTTTGGAAGCCTCTAAACAGGTAGATTTGGAGTTACCTCACATCAAAGACGCATGGACTATGGGCATTCACATGTTACCCGTATCCGAAGAACTAAAAGAGGAGAATACCAAATACCGCGACCTTGCTACAAAATATATTGACTGGCTTGAAAGCTCGGATGAAAGTCCTGTATCAGAGGATCTAAAAATCATTCCCAAGGCCATTAATGAAGTATGCGAAAAATTAAACATTTTCATCAAGTCTGAGGCTCTTAAATACCTCGGCAGAGACAAAATTATCGGATTGGTAGGCGGTGATCATAGTATCTCCTTAGGTATGATTAACGCAACCACCGAAATCGTTGGCAACATTGGCATCTTGCAAATTGATGCTCACGCCGACCTCAGAAAAACGTACCAGGATTTTGCTTACTCACATGCCTCTATTATGTATAATGCACTTAAAAACCAAAATGTCAGTAAGCTTGTACAAGTTGGCGTGCGTGATTTTTGTAAGGAAGAAATAGAGTTCATCCAAAATTCGCAGGGTCGTGTGGTCGCATTCTTTGATCAGGACCTTAAAAAAGATCTATACATCGGAAAATCGTGGATGGAAATCTGTGAAGACATAGTATCCCAATTACCGGAAAAAGTGTATCTCTCCCTGGATATAGATGGCTTGGATCCCAAGCTGTGCCCTAATACAGGTACTCCGGTGCCCGGTGGTTTGGAGTTCTTCGCATTGCTGCATTTAATAGAAGTATTGGTGAAGTCGGGAAGAACAATTGTTGCTTTTGATCTCGTGGAAGTGGGTTTTGGAGAAGATGAATGGGATGCGAATGTAGGCGCACGGTTACTTTATCACGTAGGAAGTTTAGCAGGGGTATCGCAGAAAAAATTGACTGCCTGCTAGGCTACCTTGTAAATGGTTATAGGGTCTTTCCTGCCTTTTATTTTCGTTTCTACAGCAAAATCATTTAAGGCTCCATTAACACTAAGCCTTTCATATACTGAGCTGGAAATCAATAGTTGGGTTTGATAGGTCTTATTCAATTGTTCAATCCGGGCAGCCGTTATTACCGTATTGCCGGTTACGCTGTACTGCTTTCTTACCTCTGTACCCACATTCCCAGCTACTACATCACCGGCATGTAAACCAATACCTACCCTGGTAGGTGGGATTTCCCCTTGTTGACTTTTACGGTTAACTTCTTTCACAATTTCATTTGCCGCATTGTAGGCATTCTCCACGTCGTTTTCATAGCTGACGGGCGCCCCAAACGTAGCCATAAAACCATCGCCCATAAACTGGTTAATCACACCGTGATGCGCGGAGACAATCTCTATCATAAAACCAAATACATCATTTTGATAGGCAATGATTTCCTCCGGTTTTCTAGACGCCGCAAATGGCGTAAAATCACGAATGTCCAAAAACATAATACAGACGAACTTACTGGTTATGTTTCCACTGTCCTCATTTAGCAAGGCTTGAGCAATATCATCGGAAACCTGCTGCCCCAGTAATTTTTTAATCTTTTTTTCCGCTTGAACAAGTTGTCCTTTGGTCTCCTCAAGATTCAAATACGTCACAGAAAGCTCACGATGTGCCTTTTTCTTGGATATAAACAACCAATAAAAAACCAGGAACAATAAACCTGCAATCACCAATCCCATGGTAAGCCAGCTCCTGAAAGTGGCGGCCCGATCAAGCGCGCTGTTCGTCTGCGAAAGCTGTAATTCACCCAATTCATTTTGCTGCGCCAGCAGTTGGATTTCCTGGGCCTGGGTAAGCAGTTTAATACTGTCTTTCTGTTCCTTAAGCCGTCGGGCATTGAGTTCGTTGTAAAGCTTGTAGTATTTGATAGATTGGGGTAGGTCTTCGCTTTGTTCGTACTCTTCCGCCAGCGCTTTATATCGATCTAATTCAACTTGAAGACTATCCTCGGGGAAATCATAATTCTCCACATCGAAGACGGGCTCATCGTTTACAGGTAGTCTAGCTACTTTCTTTTCAGGAACGATCTCTTTCACCTGATTGAATACTGACTTTCTTCCGGCCTCGGCTTGCTTTGCCGATGTAGAATCTCCAAGTCGCTTGAAGTTATCTTCCGTAATTTGGTAATACGCCAAGGCTTCTTTGAAGTTTCCCGCCTTTTGATTGAGCTCAGCTATTTTAGCCTGTAGCTCTGTAACCCCTTTTGCATCTCCCTGATTTCGCATTAAGTTCGCGGCCTTTTCATAATTCTTTATCGCCTTGACGTAGTTTTCCTTCTTTTCGTGAATTGCCGCTAATTTTAGAACTGATTTGATCTTAAGGCCAGAAGAAGAGCTAGATATCTTATCTCCCAAAGCCAGTGGCCGCAAAGCTTTTTTTAAGAAACCTTCATCGGCTCCAAGAGAGTCTAACATCACAATTCTATCCAGTGCTTTTTGCTCAAAATCCAGCTGTTCTGTTCGTTCTGCCAGCTGTTGACATTTATCAAATCGCTCCTTGGCTAAGGGTAACTTGGACTGTGCAAACAGCATGTCACCATATTGATAGTAAGCGGTTAGTCCATGTTTGGCAGCTACTGAATCCAGTATGAGTTCATTTACTTGGTTAAAGAGATTGTCAGCGAGGGCATCAGCTTGTTTTGCGTATTTATTGGCTTTTTTTGGGTTAGATTCGACGTAATGAAAACTTAAGCTATTCAAGGCCTCTAGTCTTTCTATTCCATAAAGATCGTCTAATTGTGCCTCGACTATTTCCGGATCTTTCAGCAAATCCTGCCCATAAAGGAATGTCACACATGAATAAAGGTTCATGAATAACATCATAATCAGAAGCCTGAGGTCACGCTGCTTGCCCATCATCATATATATAAACTTAAATTAACCTGAGTTTCATAAAAACCCCATTGTTCTACGTCATTGCGGAATTTTTCTTTCTATCATTTCCTATTAGGAAGAAAAATATCCGCAATCTCCCGAACAGATACACTGAGATACCGGACAAAATAAGCTTTTCTAAAAGCTAAAGCTGATTTTTCCGGTATGACGGACTTGAATTATATCGAAACCCACGTTAAATTAAAAATGGCAGCTTTCATACAATCTAATATTTCTATATTAGTCGCTTCCGAAATTTAGCAACTTTGAATTACATAGAAAGCTTAATCGTAAACTTTGCCAATTGGATCTGGGGCTTCCCCTTACTTATCCTTCTTATGGGTGGTGGTCTTTTCTTTGTGGTCTACTCCAGGTTGGTACCCTACAAATTCTTTTTTCACGCTATTAACGTACTCAGAGGAAAGTATGATAATCCTGAAGAAAAGGGCCAGATCAATCATTACCAGGCGCTCTCCACTCAATTGGCCTCCACGGTGGGGATGGGAAATATAAGTGGCGTAGCCGTAGCCATAGTTACAGGCGGACCAGGCGCTATTTTCTGGATGTGGATCAGCGCTCTGGTGGGAATAGCCACCAAATACTTCACCAGCACCTTGGCCATTATGTACCGTTCAAAAGGAAACCATGAAAAAGTATACGGAGGCCCTATGTACGTTATCAAAAATGGGCTCAACAAAAACTGGCGGCCTTTGGCTTACTTATTTTGTATCGCTGGGACTATCGGCTGTCTGCCCATATTTCAAGCCAATCAACTGACACAGGTGATCCGGGACGTTTTAGTGGTTCCCAACGGGATTACGTTCTCTCCTATTGCGATGTTAGGAACAACCATCTCTGCCACGGATCTCTACACGGGTATTTTACTGACTGTTATCGTCTCAGCCGTCATTTTTGGTGGCTTGAAACGCATTGCGGGTGTCGCTAGCCAGACGGTACCAATCATGGTAGTATTGTACTTTTTAATGGTCAGCATTATTCTACTTAGTAACGTTGCCGAGATCCCCAACATGTTAGGTTTAATTATCAGCGATGCCTTTACCGGAGATGCCGTTTTAGGTGGTTCATTAGGTGCTATAATTATTGCCGGTGCACGAAGAGCGGCCTTTTCCAATGAAGCGGGCATCGGTACTGCTCCGATAGCGCACGGAGCGGCCAAAACCGATGAACCCGTTCGTGAAGGACTTGTAGCTATGCTAGGGCCTTTTATAGACACCATCATCGTGTGTACTCTCACGGCACTCACTATTATCTCCACTGGCCAGTGGAAGAAACGCATTGACGAAAACCGACAGCCTGCCATTGTTTTTGAACATGTTCAAAACGGCGAAAAGTCAGAAATAACCATTCAGGCGAAAGAGCAAAATGAAGCTCAATTGCTATCCTCCATCTGGGAAGGGGAATTGCTTGATTACACGGTGACTCAAGAGGCTGACAGCATTGTGGTTAACATAAAGGGCTACGAAATACAGGTTAGCGCGTTGAATCTAATCGAAAACATACCGGTTACTGTTAGTTCTGATTTTAAGGGGAATACCACCAGGGTTGTAATTCGTGAAAATCAAAGTCAGGGGGTCACCGTAACCGCCAAAGCTTTTGAAGCTTCCTTCCCGGGGCTAGGAAGCTATTTACTCCTCACTTGCATACTCTTCTTTGCGGTAACCTCCCTTTTCAGCTATTCATGGTACGGAAGCCGGTGCCTTGGTTTTATGATCGGTGAAGAAAAGGCGCACTACTATAATTACTTTTACGTGGCCACTATCGTCATTGGAGCCACGTCGTCGTTAGCCTCAATCATAAGCCTCATAGACGGTGCTTTTGCCGTGATGGCCATACCCACCGTGCTATCCACAATTCTTCTCGCACCCAAAGTCTGGGCAGCCACTAAGGATTATCATCGCAGATTTAACCAATAGATTAATGGGTCAAATATTCAGTAAGTGACTATTTTTTTATAATTTGAGGCCGCAATTAATATCTATGAGACAGGCTTTTCCTATTCTTTTCTTATCGTTTTTTATTACCTCAATGGGTTATGGCCAAGGATGCAGTGATGCCGGTTTTTGCTCAATGGGAGCTATGCGGCCCAGTCAATTGTACAGCAAAAAGGTGAACTTCAGGTTAAGAGAGCTTGAAGTAGGTTACTACCGAGGAGAAACACACGTCACGGCTACCATCCACGCGGCAACCTTGGACTTTACCTTCGGCATAAACGACAATATGTCTATGCACGTTAAGTTACCGTACATGTGGGTGAACGGAAGCATGGGGGAAACCTCGGATTTAGGGGATATCTCTCTTAGCTTGACTAGAAATTTGAAAACTGCCGAGAATTATCATATCAATGGAACTTTTGGACTTAAAATACCTACCAATAACGCGGATTTAGATGACTCCAATACAGATTTCACCACGAATAATATTCAAGCTGATTTACCGATGTACTATCAGACCAGTTTAGGCAGTTTTGATCTCATAGCAGGAGCAGCCTACATCAGTAGAGATTGGATGTTTTCCACTGGTATTCAAGCAGCCCTCACCGAAAATGAAAATGATTTCAGATGGGGACAATGGGAAAATTATCCCGATGAAAATATAAACCTAGAAAGAGATAGTGCCCGTAACTATGTGAGCCAGTACGACCTGGCTAATGACTTGAGACGGGGTACCGATATTATGCTCAGGGTGGAAAGGGCCTTCCACTTTTCAAAATGGGACATACGAGTTGGTTTACTTCCTATCTATCGAATTACGAAAGACGAGGTTTTAGATATTAGGCCAGGTTCTCCTACTGAAGGTCAGCGTATTAAAGTAGATGAGACCACAGGATTGGCCTTAACCGCTATTGCCAACGTAGCTTACCATTTCAGTACGAAGCAAAGTGCCAAGTTGCTCTACGGCCGCAAGATAACGGATCGGGATATCAATCCTGATGGACTCACAAGAGAAAGTGTTGTCTCCATTTCTTACGTTTATCGGTTTTGAAACACCTGTCCTTATTCCTGATTACGGTCATTTTGACCACTACCAAATTCTATGCCCAGGATTGTAAGGCGCTCGAAATAGCGCTTAAAAAAGGTGATTTACAAGCCGCTCTGAGACTAGCAGAAATTGCGAAGGAAGCTGATGACCCGGACTGCCTGAATTTCAGTGGCCAGGTTTACCTGAGAAAAGGAGACTATGACGTAGCTGCATCTATTTTTGAAAAAGCAGAGGCACGCTCCAAACCGATGACCCCTGAGAAAGCCAGTAGTTTAAATAATATTGGACTTACCCTACACAGCACCGGTAACTATGAAGAGGCCATAACGTATCTTCGAAGGGCCTATGATATCAGGCTATCCTATTTTGGCGAAAATTCCGAGGAAATAGCCGCATCCTATAACGATTTGGGGTTTGTGCTTTCCCGAAGCGATCCGGACCAGGCTTTAACGAATTATGAAAAAGCGCTGAGCATTTATAAACAAAAGCTTGGGGTAAATAATCAAAAAGTTGCTCAAAGTCTCCTGAACCTAGCGATCATTTACCTTCAACAAGAATTTTATGGGGATGCCGTCAATAACCTAAATGAGGCACTTAGTATCTGGCAAGAGTTGTACGAGGATGGGCACCCAAACGAAGGCATCATCTATTATTACCTTGCCCAAAACAGCAAAGCCATTGGTCAAGCTAACGCAGAGCTGGAGTACCTTGAATTGGCAAAAACTACCTATGAAAAGCATTATGGGAATGAGCATCCGGAGACCGCGTTTATACTCATGCGCATAGGCAACTACCATAATGAAATAGGTGACTTTAAAAAGGCATTGAATTTTTATCAACAAGCACTGATTTCTAACACACCGGACTGGGAAAATCATGAACTTAAAAGCAACCCACCGGTTTCAAAGTATTACAAAGCCACTACGCAACTGAGTATACTCTATTACAAAGCAAGGGCATTTATGGACCAGTATTACGTAAAAACAAGAAAGTTCGCCGACCTGAAAATGAGTCTGCAAACCCTATACAGTTGCGACAGCTTGATAGATACTATAAGACGACTCAGAATTAGCGAGCAAGACAAACTGGAGCTCGGACAATCCTCAGCATTGGTCTACGAGATGGGCGTACTACTGTGTGAAGGTATTACCGAGGTAGTCACCAGAAGAGAGCAGTATCATAAGCAAGCGTTGTACTTCGCGGAAAAAAGTAAGTCATCCGTGCTCTTGGAGGCTATTTCAGATGCTTCAGCCAAGTCATACGCCAATATACCAAAAGAAGAAACTGATAGGGAACAACAACTTAAAACAGATATTACATTTTGGGAACAACAACTATCCAAAGAAGTCGAAAACAAACGGGTAATTCGCGATACGTTGTTTAGACTGAACCAAGAGTACGACCAGTTTATTGCACGACTCAAGCAGCGTTATCCGGAGTATTACAACCTTAAGTACAATGTGACGATACCTAACGTTGAGCAAGTTCAGCAGAACTTGGGCGAGAGCGCTATGATCCTTAGTTATTTTGTTGCAGAAGAAGACAAAAGGCTGGTGACTTTCAAAATTACCAAAGACAATTTCGAAGTAGAAAATCGAATTATTGACGAAAATATGGATAGGTACATCAACGGACTTAGAAATAGCTTATTCTTTAGAGTTGATGATATTTATACGCTAACCGCGTCATCGTTATACAAACAGCTATTACCCGGTAAAATAAATAAGTCGATTGATCAACTCATCATCATTCCGTCGGGCAGGTTGGGCATGATACCCTTCGAAACACTTTTAAGAAGTGAGCC
Organism: Bacteroidota bacterium; assembly: GCA_039028075.1. Classification (GTDB taxonomy): domain Bacteria; phylum Bacteroidota; class Bacteroidia; order Cytophagales; family Cyclobacteriaceae; genus Fulvivirga. The sequence goes on from JBCCIX010000007.1 coordinate 8,528, forward strand.
AAAAAACCGCGACTATTCCACCTTTCCATTTGTGGTAAATGACTTTAATGTCAGTTACCAATACGCCTTGGCCTTGTACTATCAAAATCAAAAAAGTGAAAAATCAAACTTTTCTTCAAAAGCGCTACTATGTGCCCCGGTAGAATTTCAGACCCTCCCAAACCTGCCCGCTTCAGAAATTGAGGTGAGTAGCCTGGAACAAGTTTTAAGCAAGAAAACGATCGACTTTAAAACAATGTTGAGGGATGAAGCTAACGAAAGTGATGTTAAAAATGGAGGGCTTTCTAACTATGACTATTTACATTTTGCCACACACGGGGTGGCAGACTCTTATAATCCGCAACGATCAAAAATCTATTTAGGTTCGAGTGATACTGACGACGGTAAACTCTACTCCGCCGAGATCTATAATTTAAATCTTAAAGCTTCACTGGTCACTCTTTCGGCCTGCGAAACCGGCCTTGGACAACTATCCAAAGGGGAAGGCATCATTGGTCTCAGTCGTGCTTTGCTTTACGCCGGTGCCGAGAACCTGATTGTTTCGCTTTGGAATGTCTCCGACGATTCTACCGCAAAGCTTATGGTGGATTTTTACGAAGCCATCAACAACAGTAATTTTAGCACAGCTTTACGCACTTCTAAACTACAAATGATAGCTTCATCTACTTACGCTCAGCCCTATTACTGGGCACCCTTCATCTTAGTAGGTCAATGATTTACTACAGCATGATCCGTGAATTGCTGACGATAGCCTAAAACAAAGATTTCATCAAAATCTTTAGTACAGTCGTAAGATCCTTAATACGTCCTTTACTGAACTCTAAATAATAAAACTCTTTACTATTATGGCGAAAGCTGATTGGATGAGCCAAAATATTTTGCTTCTGGCTGATCTTTCTCAGCCAGATAAGCGTTTTAAAAGGTAATCTCGGCAAAGAGCGACCATTGATATTAATGACCAGCAATTCTGATTCATTGAAACAATCAATTTTTTGACCATCATCACTTACCAGAGATAGGCTAGCATTAACAGCTATTTTTTTCACTTAGCCTCCGCGGTGGTAATACTAAGCTTCCCATTTAATGTCCATTCTGTCTTTTCATCGGAACCTACTTTCTTGGGTACCCCTATTTTAAAATCCTCAAAATCATAATTGATCTGAGCATTTCTACCCGTTAACTTATCGTATAATCCAATGGCTAGATCTGGCCAACTTTGAGTATCTGTATTTTCCATAATTTTATTTTTTAATTAGTAACAGCCGCTCCAGTAGATTGTTCGCAACAATAACCACGATTATAAAATAGATGAACTTCGTGTTCAAGTACAGTATGTAAGGGTGCTCAACGGTAAAGCGGAATTCAGTTTTCTTACGGTGGTACCTGCCACTAAGAGCTCGCTCAGCACAATAGAATTGAACCATCATTATTATCAAGAGTACTTTGACAACCAAATTTTTGGGCTCCAAATCAAGTCCTTCAACATTTTAAACTGGTAACTCAATAAGCGTAAATGAGCATTTTCATCGTGGTTAGATACGCGCGAGGTGTCTGACCTCTAAAGATGAGTTGCGCTAAATAGGTAAAATCACCTAGTTTCAAATACAAATTACTGCTGATTCCTACCACTCTTTCTTATGTTACCTTTGTGCTATCAATAAATTTAAACCTCTTGAGCGATGTTAAAAAGGTTATTTACCACTGGTATAAAAGATAGGCAACCCACATATATTCAGGAGCGCATTCTGTTGGCCAACCAGATCGCTTTTATCATAGGCTTATTCGTAGCACTGCCGTTTGTTTTCATTAGTTCAATCTATTTTGAGCCGCTCACCATATATCCCATGATCGGGATGATTGTTTGCGTGGCGGTCATTTTACTGAATTACTTTCAATTACATGTTCTAGCTCGATTCATGATAGCGGTAGGTCCATTTTCTCTTGCAGCTATCTATAATGCTTACCTTTCGCAACCGGGAGAAACTGCCATACTCGCTATCAGTATTCTCCAGTTGAGCTTTATGTTAGTACCCTTTTTAGTCATTGACATTAAAGAGCGCTTTTTTCTCGCTTCCGTATACCTACTACTAACCACTTGGTTTGTATTTTTCACCGATTGGGCTAACAACTTCTTTCACGTTGAATTAGACAATACGATCATAAAAGAAGGTTTCTTGTTCCATACGTCATTAGCGATCGGCGCATTTACAGCGGCCGCCTGTATGATTGCCGTTCTAGTACAGATAGCTAAAAAGGATAAGACCAATGCCCAGCTCATGTTGAAGATGGAATCCAAAGCACAGCAGCTTGAGGATTCAGAAAAAGTCTTACAAGATAAGTTGGTTCAAATTGATATTGCCAAGAAAGAGGACGATAAGAGAAATTGGGCTACTGAAGGGCTCGCAAAATTTGGGGAAATACTGCGATCGAATGATGGTGATATTGGTACACAAAGTGATGAAATTATATCAAACTTGGTAAAGTACTTAAGTGCAAACCAAGGTAGTCTGTTCCTTCTTAGTGACGACGAGCAACGGATGGTACTTGAAGGTTGCTATGCCTGGAGCAGAAAAAAATATGTAGAAAAGAAAATTAAGAAAGGGGAAGGCTTGATCGGACAATGCTGGATTGAAGGAGAGTATATTTATATGACGGATATTCCCGATAGTTACATCAGCATCACTTCCGGTTTGGGTGAAGCTAATCCCTCATCCATCCTCATTGTACCACTTGTGGTCAATGAAAAAATACATGGGGTTGTTGAAATAGCTTCGTTCAATAGATTTGAAGACTACCAGATAGAATTTGTCCAAAAGGTTAGTGAAACCATTGCGTCTGCCTTATCCACCGTAAAAGTTAACCAGCAAACCAAAGTCCTTCTTGAACAATCACAGCAACAAGCAGAAGAAATGCGAGCTCAGGAAGAGGAAATCCGGCAGAACATGGAAGAAATGCAGGCTACACAAGAGGAATTGTACAGAAATCAAATAGAAATGGACGGTAAAATGGCGGCAATCAATTCCGCAAATGCCGTAATAGAGTTTGACGCCAATGGAATCATCCTAACGGCTAACGACCTCTTTTTACAAAGTATGCAATACTCACTGGATGAGATTCAGGGAAAGCACCATCGCATATTTCTTGATCCTAACGATATAGACCCGGAAGAATATCAGAATTTCTGGAATCGACTTTCTATAGGAAAATCTTTTTCAGGTGAGATCAAACGAAAAGCAAAAGACGGTTCCGATGTATGGTTGTCTGCTTCATACACACCAATCGTTGAGTCTGGCAAAGTCACCAGAATTATTAAGTTAGCGAGAAACATTACGGAGGAAAAACGTCGAAATATGAATTTCGAAAATCAAATCAAAGCCATTAATATATCACAGGGTGTGATCGAATTCGATCTAAAAGGATATATACAAAATGCGAACGACGTATTTCTGAATTTGATGGGTTACCAGCTTGAAGAGATACAGGGAAAGCACCATTCCGTTTTTTGCTCACCTGAATATGCCGATAGCGAAGCCTATAAAGCGTTTTGGGACATACTCGCAAGAGGGGAGTTTAATAAGGGAGAGTTTACGAGAATAAAAAAGAACGGTGAAGAGGTTGTACTAAAAGCTACTTATACGCCCATACTTGATTCCGAAGGCCACCCTTATAAAGTCATTAAGTTTGCCAATGAGATAGAGATGGTCTCTGAAAATATATAGAAAATTTAGGGTTGCGTTTTAGAACATGAGATTATCTGTCTACAAGACCTTAGCCATAATATCCTAATTACCATAGGCAGAAATTAGATTTATAGTATGAATAGTGGTTTAACACGTTCCTTTTCAACGAGAGATGAGCATTAATAGCGGTAGTTCACTATATCTAAAAGGTAGATTAAATCTGTCATTTGATTCCGTCAAATGGCTTTATATTTCTGTAATGGTCATATATCCCATTATGGCCTTCATTTATCCTGCGGTATTGCCAAGCACAAATGATCCGCTCTGGTTACGACTAGTTCTGACCGGAATAATCTCGTTGGTCTATTTTCTCGCCTTGCGATTTGAACAAGTTAAAGACCACATCAATACCCTGACTGTATCTCTCTATTACCTCATCACCATACATACCATCTATTTAATATATGTCAATAATATGGCCGCAGAGTATGTGATTGGACTCGTGATTATAGTGGGCGTTGGTCACGTTATATTTTCAAATTTCACCCAGATATTCTTCTTCTTAATCTTTCTTACCTTTTTCTGTGTTGTGGTGACGTTAAGACTGAGCGAGCCAGTGGTGAATCCTGGTACTTTCATCATCTCCGTGCTTCTCATTGGCCTGTTTGCGTTCATATCGTTGGTTTTAAGGTTTAACCTATCTCGCAATTTAATTTTATCATCATTCATCATTGAGAGTATAAACGAAGGCATAGTAGCGGTTTCTATGGATGATAGAATTACCTATGCCAATGAGAACATCGATAAGATCATTGGCTATACAAAAGATGAAATCATAGGGATGGATGTAAAAAAAATACTGGCTACACGTAAAGATCAGGCTACTGTAGAAAGTAAGACCCAGTTAAGAAAAAAAGGCATATCCGAAAAATATGAGTTAAACTTTAGGCATAAAAACGGAGAGATAATTCATGCAGAGGTAAATGCTAAACCTACTTATAACAGCAAAGGGACTGCCGATGGGTCGGTAGCTGTCATCACTAATATTACCGCCAGAAAAAAAGTTGAGGATGAATTAAGGAAGCAGTCAATAATCGCCAACAAGACCGATAGTTACGTAATTTTAGCAGATGCCGAAGACCGAATTGAATATGTTAATCATTCATTTGAAAAATATACAGGTTTTACCTTGGCTGAGGTCAAGGGTCGCAGAGCTGAAGATTTTCTTCATGGCTTTGACACCAATCAAAAGACGGTAAGAGCGATTAAAACCAAGCGAAAACAAAACGCAGCTTTTTCTGAAGAAATCAAAAACTACACTAAAAGCGGTAAGGGTATTTGGTTATCTATTCACGTTACCCCTTTAAAAGATAAAAATGATCGGATTACCGGCTATATCACCATTGGCAACGATATTACTCTACGAAAACAGGCTGAAGAAAAATTACGGTTAGAGTCTTTTAGACTAGGCGTTATTCGTGAAATAGATGCTGCTATTATTGCCTCTCAGTCCGTAACGGAGTTAGCGCACAGTACCATCAACTATTTGAGTAAACTATTACCGTCGACTTCCAATGTTAACATTTCAATTAAAAATGATGATAGCTCTAAATTCACGGTAATAACACAAAGAAATAGTTTTGATTCCTCTAGGCAACTCGTTCCCTCTGATATTATCGATAAACTTGAAACCGGTAGGCTACACCTCGTAGAGGTCTTAAAGGCATCAAAGCATTCCACTCCTCTAGAAAAAGAGCTGATAAAGCGTGGTATTGCTTCATACATAATTATACCACTGCTGTATAACGAGGATTTGATAGGCACTCTGAATATTTTCTCAACCGAAAGTGACAGAGATATGTCCGAATACATTGAGCTAGTTCAAATTACCGCTAGAGACTTAGCCATAGGTATTAAACAATTTAGTCTGCAAAACACCATTGCCACTAAGAATAAAGAACTGGAGGTGCGACTGCACGAGCTAGAAAGCACGCACGAAGAGTTACGTAATTTCTCATACATCGTATCCCATGATCTAAAGGCACCTCTCAGGGCAATTAGCTCACTGGCCCATTGGCTCGAAAGCGACTACGGGGAAAAGCTTGGCGCAGAGGGTCAGGAGTACTTAAGTATGCTCGTCAATCGTACGAACCGGCTGCATCACTTAATTGAAGGTGTACTCGAATACAGCCGCATAGGCAGAAAAAACCTGGAAAAAGAAAATGTACAGGTCGTAGCTTTAGTGAAATCTACGCTAGATCTGCTTACTATTCCTGAAAATATAGCCGTGTTCATCCACGAAGATTTGCCATCGGTATGGTATAACCCTACACAACTACAACAGGTATTTCAGAACTTGATCGGTAATTCAATTAAGTTTATGGATAAATCAATCGGGCAAATCACTATTGGCTGCGAACAAGGTGATAAAGTAGTAAAGTTCTTTATTCAAGATAATGGCCCTGGAATAAGTGCAGATCACTCCCAGAAAATATTTAAAATATTTCAAACCCTACACGCCAGAGACGACATTGAAAGCACCGGTATTGGTCTTACGATCGTAAAAAAGATAATCGAGCTACACGGTGGAGAGATATGGCTTGACGCTGATTATTCAGAGGGAACACGCTTATACTTCACTATACCCACAACCCGAAAAAAACCAATTAACCTACCTAGCTATGCATGAAAATAGACATATACTTCTTGTAGAAGATGACAAAGTTGACGCTATAGCGGTAAGAAAAGCGTTTAAAGATACAGAGATAACTAACACGCTTATACACGCTTCCAGCGGGCAAGAGGCACTCAAGTATTTAAGCGATGAAACACCAACAAAAATCGGGCTCATACTGTTGGATTTAAACATGCCGATGATGAACGGGTTAGAGTTTCTAAAAGAACGTAAACAAGAGCCTCAGCTGGCTCGTATTCCTTTGATTGTACTTACTACTTCAAGGAATGAAACTGATGTACAAAGTAGTTATGAACTTGGAATTAGTGGTTATATAGTAAAGCCGGTTAATTACAACGATTTTAAAACCGTAATACAAAAGATGTATGCGTACTGGTCGATATGCGAATTACCTGAATAAATGATGGAGAATTACAAAATTCTTGTCGTTGAAGACGATGACATCACCGTCATGGCCTACAAAAGAATGTTTTCGTTCTGGGATACGAAAGTAGACACTACCTGGTGCAAAACAATTGCTGAAGCGAAGAAAGTAATTACGAGTCATCATTTTGATGCCGCAGTGTTAGATTACATGCTGCCTGATGGAGATGCTTTTGACCTTATGCCCTTTATTAAAGATACTCCTATACTCTTTGTGAGCGGTATGGAAGATATATCTATTGCCGTAAAAGCAATGAGACAAGGTGCTTTTGACTACTTAGTCAAAGATTTTGACAATGACTTTGTAGAAGCGCTGCCACTATTAGTTCAGAAAGCCGTTCATAACTATCGTATAGAGTTAGAACTGAAAAAAACACAGCAGCGATACAGCGATCTATTCCAACATTCTAACGACTTAATTGTAAGCATAGCTGATGATGGCCGTCTCTTAGATGTTAATCCAGCCTGGTTAAATACGATGGGCTACCGGCTTGAAGAAATTAATGAATTACAATTTCTGGATATTATCGACGCGGAAGAAAAAGAGCACGGCTTAACTATATTTGAAAACCTGAGGCAAGGTAAGTCCTATAAAAATGAGGAAACCATTTTCTTAACGAAGCTAGGAAAGGAAATCTTTGTAGAAGGTAATATTTTTGCAAATACGGAACCTGAGACCACTTTTATAGGTATTTTTCGTGATGTAACGGAGCGAAAAGAGTCTGAAAAAAAGTTACTCGAAGCGAAGGCGCGTTATGACTTAGCAGTGGATGCAGGAAAAACGGGAATCATGGACTGGAACCTGGAAACCCAGACCTTATATATTGATGATAAACTCAAGAGTCTACTCGGTTTTAAACCGCATGAACTTGACAGCACTTTAGAAAGCTGGTACAGCAGAATTCATGCTGATGATCAGCAAAAGGCAGTCGACGACTTAAAGTCCTTTATCAAGGGAGAGGTACCAAAGTACGATTTTGAATATAAAATGTCTCATAAAGATGGGTCCCAGCGTTGGTTGCTCGCCCGGGCCAAGGCCATTAAGAATGATGGTGGTAAAGTGGTAAGGATCGTAGGCACCGGCACGGATGTAACCCTTCAGAAAGAGATCCAAGCACAACTTGAGCAAAGGGAAAAAGAGCTGCATGATATCAATGACAATCTAGAGTCTATCGTTGCCAATAGAACGAAAAAGCTCTCACAGGCTAATGACTACCTTCAGAGTGAGATCGAAAGAAGAAAGCTTACCGAAACTGCCCTTGAAGACGAAAAAACGCAACGTCTCTCTGCACTTATTGACGGTCAAGAAATAGAAAGGAAACGGTTAGCTAAAGAACTGCATGACAGTCTGGGTCAGTTATTAACCGCAGCTAAACTTCAGGTGCGTCATACCGTAAAGCGAACGAAGGACAGTACCTTACTGCAAAAGATGAATTATACCAGTGAAATACTCGACCTTACCATTCAAGAAGTGAGGCGTATTTCTCATGCGCTGATGCCGGTATTACTCAATGACTTTGGGCTCGCCCAAACCCTGGAAAAAATGATAGAGCAGTTAAGTGCCGGAGTTAAAACAAAGATCGAGTACAAACATATCGGTGAATCCCAGAATAGACTGACCAAAGAAGTAGAGATTGCTTTATATAGAATTTGTCAGGAAGCGCTGAACAACGCTTTGAAGTATTCTAATTGTTCTTACATTCAAGTGCGCTTAGAAGTATCCGACCATTTAGGAAGTTTATGCGTAAAAGACGATGGGAAAGGTTTATCTAAAGAAGAATTAGACAAGATTTACCATACGCCTAGTGGCAGTGGTATTTATAACATGAAGGAGCGGGCCGAACTTATTAAAGCAGAATTTACCTTGCAGTCTGCCGCAGGCGCTGGTACACTAATAGAAGTGATTGTTCCCCTATAAATTCAATGAAATGACAGAAAAAATAAAGGTGGTCCTAGCTGATGATCACAGCGTCGTACGGAAAGGGATCAAAATGTTAATAAGTAATGACGAAGGTATTGAAATTGTGGCCGAAGCTTCTTCAGGGGAGGAAGCGCTGACCATGATCCGCGAATTTGATCCGGATATTTTGATCACAGATATTTCTATGCCTGGAATGACCGGAATTGAATTGACTGAAGCCATAAAAAATGAAAAAGTGCATGCTAAGGTTTTAGTGTTGTCCACCTATACGGATGAAGAATACATCTTGAGCGCATTTGAAGCGGGAGCCTTGGGTTACTTACCCAAAGATACCGACGAAGATCAATTTATAGCTGCCATAAAAACAGTGGCCGGCGGCGAAGTATACTATACGAAAGAAGTCTCCGATATCTTAACCAAATCACTGATTAAACAAAAAAGAACCTACGCGGATCCGCTAGAACTTACGGATAGGGAAAAGGAAATCTTAAAGCTGATTGTTGATGGTATGAGCAACAAAGAAGTAGCAGATAAGCTTTTTATAAGCGTAAGAACGGTAGATACTCACAGACGTAATATCATGGATAAAATCGATGCCAAAAACACGGCCGACCTCGTTCGAAAAGCGATCAAAGAAAAGTTGATTTAACTCCTTTTTAAAAGAAAGCAAAATTCAGGTCTTAATGAACCAGGTAGTTATCGATCTGGGAAATGAGACTGGTTTTCTGGCAAGTACTACGTAAAAACACGTAGCGTAATTTACACGAATCTGCTGATTTACTAAGAGCATTAATAGTACGTTCTTTGTACCTAGTAAGTGAGAATGAAAAGAAGGTGAATGAAAAAAACTTTACAGTTATCGGTTTTTAATGCCGCGACATCCGTCAACATCGTAAACCGCCAATCAGACCGTGTGGCACTCCTGGAAAGTCAATGTAAGAGTTTGGCGCAGGTCCGTATCGCAATCAGCACAAAAATTGTAATGAGGTCTCTCGAGGCAACCCGTGCTCTATCGATTACGCCCGGGGAGGTAAGGTCTAACGTTGGTTCACTACGATTAATCTACGCGGCATGATAGCAATCAAATCTTCAAATACATTAAAGGTTCTTCTGGTAGAGGACGAACCTGTACATCAGGATTTAATTACTAAAAAATTCCAATCCTACGATAACATCAAATTGCGTTTGGCAAAAAATTTGAGTGAAGCAAAATTGCTCGTCTCCCGGTCAGTTCCAGATCTAGCTATTGTTGATTATGAAATGCCCGATGGCAAAGGAATAGAATTGATCAAAACTCAAAAGAGAAAGCAGTTCCCGGTTGTGGTAATGGCCAACCAAAGTAATGAAGCCCAGGCCGTGCAAGCGTTAAAGTCCGGCGCTTTTGATTACGTGGTCAAATCGCCAGAAACCCTTAAAGAGCTTCCAAGAATAGCGGAAAAGGCCTTTCTCTACTGGGAAAATATAAATCATAAACGCAAAATTGATCGAAAAATACAGAAACAGGATCATCAGCTAAGAAAGATGAATGCTGAGCTAGATCGTTTCGTCTACAGCGCAAGTCATGAAATGCGTGCACCTCTGATGAGCGTTATGGGTTTGATCAACCTATCTAAAATAGAAGAGGATAACCAAGTGCAGAAAGAATATTTGGGTATGATGGAGTCCTGCTTAAAGCGGTTGGATAAATACGTTAAAGACATTACAGATTACTCCAGAAACGCTAGGATGGAACCCACAATTGAAAAAGTGGCTCCTGGTGACGTTGTAGATGCCGTTATGAAAGAACAGTCTTTCCTTCCGTGTTTCGCGGAGATAAGAAAGGAGATTATAATCAATGACCCTTATGAGCTTTTTTCTGACCGAAAAAGACTGGAAATAGTTCTTAACAACCTTATCTCAAATGCCATAAAACACCATAATTTAGAACAGTCCGACCCTTTTTTACGTGTCGAATTAAATGTCAAACGGACAAAATGTATGATTAGTGTAGTGGACAACGGGATTGGCATTGGTGCCCGGCATCTGGAAAAAATATTCGACATGTTCTACAAGGCTACAGAGTCTTCTTCTGGTTCCGGTCTCGGGCTATATATAACCAGGGAAACCGTGGAAAAACTTCGAGGCACCATCAACGTAAGGTCTTTTCTTAAGACAGGGACTCGTTTCACCGTTGTGCTTCCAAATCGCAAGCCACGATCAAAAAGTAAGGCCCTTTAACCGAATTTATGCTAAATCACCCTTGTCTTGGCTGCAATTTCTGTATTTCTCGTTTTTTAACGAACTCAGATGAAAATTTCAATTTTTTTAGGCCATAGCTGTGCAATAGCCTGGATTCACTGCAATCACAACTACAATGTTCTTTAGAGCAGAAAGAGCCACTCTGTAGAACCGGTAATGGCGATCAGGCCACGCTTCAATAGCAATATTATGTTGTACACCGAAGAATTTCTTAGCTGCGCTTTGCATTCACTAATCCTTTATGGATGCTTAAATGACGGGCAAGGCGCACGAAGATTTTGGCATAAGTGCAAAAAATGCCATAGACATCGCTATGTAATGCTTTTTGCAACGCAGAGATATCGAAAAGATGCTTTGGGTTAGCCATAGTTTAGGCTTAACTTAAGATCTAGTGCAGGAGCACTGTTAAGTATAATACAAAAAACCCTAAAGACTTTGCCTTTAGGGTTAATAATATGCGGTCTTTCTGCCTGGAAATGATCGACTACTCGAAAGAACTATCTGAATAGATCAATATCACGAAGAAGGTAGAATTCTCAATGAAGTCTACATCACCTTCAGCGGAACGATAGACGCTTCGTTGGGTCTCTTGATCATCAATGGTTTTATCGGTAACAAATTCTTCTCCCCTGAGGTTAGCTGAAATGAAAGTGGATAGGGCAGGTATTTGAATTTCAAATTCGCCATTGGCACCTACCGTAGTTTCGAAGATAAGTTGCTGATAATTACCGCCGGTAGTTGATGTTGCATAATCCCGTGAATCAACTTCTACAAAAACTTTGGTTCCGGCCGGTGCGTTTTCAAGTTGCACCTCATTTCCTGAAAAGCCTAAGGTGTCATTTCGAACATCTAAATTAGCTCTCAAAACACCACTTATAGTGGCTGTTCTGGTAGTATCAATGCTATTTATGGGTGCTGGATTATCTATGCTTTCGCAACTGGCAAAAACAAGTATCGACAACACAACTACGCTTAAAATTTTAGATATAGTTTTCATTTTATAAAATCGTTATTAAAGTATCAGTATTAAAAATAAAAGAACAAGTTAATGGCACCACCGAAATTACCGGTGTCTAAGGTAAAATTGGATCCCCCTTCTGACACAAATTCCCGCTGCCTTACAATTCCCTGGTCAACGTCGAAAAACTCATCCGTAGTTCTACCCCTAAGCGTTTGTGAAAACTCAAAGCCGTAGGTAAATTCCGCGCTGATTCCCATCTTAGGGGCAAAAAAGTACTCAATGCCGGCAAATCCATTGATTCCCAGGCCAAAGCTCCTACCGGAAACAACCTCAACATCACGATCAATAACCATTGTATTTGCTCCGTTGGAAAAGTTTGTGGTTGTAGTTGGCCTTTGGTTACTTGCAGTCATAGGATTTCCGTATTCAAAAGAAGATTTAGTTCTCGCTGCTGTAAAAAAAACCTCGCCCCCGTAAATTCCATATAATCTTCCTTGCCCTCGCCTTTTTTCAAGCCCTGCGCCAAATTGAAAAAAACTTGAATTCAATTGTCTTTCATCTACAACTTCAACAAAAGGATCAGGAGTGGCTTGATTATCCAAAATAACACGATTTCTATCCGTGTCATTAGTCTGTCGGAATCTAAACCTCGCCCTTATGGCCGTGCTTTCATCCAAAAAGTACTTGCCCACAAGTTGCTGCGTACTGTTCTGGAAATCTGCACTAACTGAATTTCTACTGGTGGAGCCACTAAATAAATTACCAGCGTACTCGAGAAAAGGCACCGCATCGAAACCAATTCCAAAATCGCCAGCTTGCGGTAAAATAGGGTATCCTCTCTTGGATAAAAGCTCGCCGTCCTGAGTTTGAGCAGCATCTTGAGCCCACAACAAGCCCGGAAATAAAACAAATAAGAATAGGATTTTTTTCATAAGTAAAATAGTTGATTTTAAATAAACAAAAATAAAATAATTTTTATTATGTCTTGATGATGATGATACAAAACAATAGAATTTTATTGAAATTTTCAAAAAATTGTGGTGGGTCGCTAATCTAGTTCCAGATAAGCCGTTTAAAAATCATGAGTACATTACTAATGTTCCTACATCTTCAAATTCCTTCATTAATTAATTCAAAATCGAAAAAGTAACCATTATCAAACTAACTCCCGGTGTAGAGACCCTGAAAACCGGCCATCGGTTGGAAAGTGTTTGAAAAATAAAGGCAACCTAAGAATCTCTGATCAAAGGAAAACCCAGAAAACCTTGTCCACGGACGCTTTCTTAATAAACGGCTTTATGCGTTTGCGTTTGGGCATGGCTCAACATAACTATACCCGATTTTACTACTCCTTCATTAGCCTTAAATATTTTGGGGTCATTTTCTAAGTGGAAGGAACATTGCGGTGGTTGATGAAGCTTCTCATATAGATACCAAGTTGAAAGTAAAACTATAAGAATAATTTTATAATTATAAATTTAATAATACATTTGAGCTATGAAGGAATTAACCAAAGCCGAAGAGCAAATCATGCAAGCCCTTTGGCAGCTAAAAAAAGGGTTTTTGAAAGATATAGTCGAGGCGATACCAGACCCCAAGCCTGCTTATCCGACGGTATCCACCGTAATTCGCGTTCTTGTAAAAAAGGAGTTTATTTCCCACAACACCTATGGAAAAGTAAACGAGTATTTCCCATTGATCAAAAAAGAGGAGTATTTTAAAAGACACTTTAAACGTCTTGTCAACGACTTTTTTGGCAGCTCTTGGAAAGGGTTTGCATCCTCATTTGCCAATTCAGACCTAAGCCTTCACGATCTCGAAGCCATCAAAAAAGAGATAGATCTTCAAATTCAAAAGAAGCAAAAATGATATTCTACCTCATTTTGGTAAGCCTCGGTATAGCCTTATTCTGGCTCTACTACCGACTTATACTATCTAAAACGACACATTTTCAAATCAATCGCTGGTTTCTGATTTTAGGTTTGATGATTTCAATAATGGCTCCATTAGTAGACAATTTCATCCCGGAGGTTTCCGTAAGCCCTACCGAGTTTATACCAAGTACGGGTTTTCCAATACTAAAAAGGGCTGCACCTATTACTCAAAAATTGATCCAAGCAGAGCTTGAAACGGAGCAATTACATTTTTCATGGCTTACGACCTTCTATATGATCGGTTTGATTTTTTTCTTATTCCGTCGTATTCACAGTTTGTTTCGAGCGATGTCTCTTTTCCAGGCAAAGCACAGATTTATAGAGGGCAAAAAGGTTTATTCGCATAAAAGCCTGAACCATGCTTTTAGCTTATTTAATAGCATACATATTCCTAAAAAGTGGAATTGGAATATTGAGGAGGGGATATTTCTGCACGAAAAAGAACATGTAGAGCAAAATCACTTTGTAGATGTACTCTTAACTGATCTAGCCTGTATTTTACTATGGTTTAATCCCGTTATATACTTGTATAAGAAGAGCGTTTTGCTGAATCTTGAACATTTGGCGGATCAATATGTCTTAGACCAAGGTATAGATCCCGGACGGTACCAAGCACTACTACTGTCAATGACCTTGGGAGGCCACGAACAAATACCACTCAAAATAAATTTTTCAACACCGCTTAAAAACCGAATTAAAATGATGAACAAACGCAAATCAAATAAGTACACCAAATGGTCTGTTTTAGGTGCCATCCTTATTGTGACTTTACTCATGTCCCTAAACACATCAGAAGAACTCAATGAGCCTTTAAAATCGGTTATTACTCCAATCACAGTTGTAGCTGAGGATGAAAACAATCCGCCTCATGGTTCCCCGATTAAAAAAGAGCATCTCAAAAAGATCTCATCGTCTTACGGTATTCACACTCATCCTATTGAAAAGAATGAGGTATTGCATAAAGGTGTTGATATGGTGTCAGAAATGGGTACTCCGGTCTATGCCACGGCATCAGGAAATGTACAGTTAGCAGAATTTGATGAGAAACACGGATATTTTATCAAACTCAGACATTCTGAGGTGTACCAAACTCAGTATTCACATCTCCAGAGTTTTGCAATTATGAAAGGTGCTTTCGTAGAAAGAGGTCAACTCATAGGTTTCGTAGGGAATTCCGGCGTCTCAATGGGACCCCACTTACATTACGAAGTACATAAAGACGGTAAGGCGGTTGATCCCAAAGATTATTTTAACCTGGATGATTGCTAACGAGAAAGTGGAGCCAAACTGGTTCCACTTTCAATTTTAGATCCCAGGTGTGGGCTAACTCGAATAACTCACTCTGTAGATCAGATTTGCGTAATCATCGCTCACTAATAATGAGCCATCTGGCATTTCTAGTACATCTACCGGACGACCCCAGGCTTCTTGTTTTTTATCATCCAACCAGCCGTCGATAAATACTTCGGCCTCCGTCGCGCGATTGTTCTCAATCCGTACCCTCATTAATCGATAACCTATTTTTTTGGATCTGTTCCAGGATCCGTGTTGCGCTACAATAACATCTCCGCTGTAATCATCGGGAAACATGGCTCCCGTGTAAAATTTCATACCTAATGGTGCGGTGTGCGCACCAAAATTCCAGGTAGGGCGCACGAAATCGCCACATGGCTTTTCAGCTCCGAATTCAGGGTCAGCAATATCACCGCCGTGGCAGTAGGGGTAGCCAAAGTGCTGACCTGTACTAGTCAGTATATTTAACTCACAAGGTGGAAAATTATCGCCCATCATATCGCGTCCGTTGTCCGTAAACCACAAATCTTCGGTATCGGGATGCCAGGCGAAGCCAACTGTATTTCGGACTCCTTCGGCCACTATTTCTTTACCGGATCCATCGGCGTTTATCCGTGTAATTGAGGCAAAAACTGGATCATCACTCTTACAAATGTTGCAGGGAGCTCCCACGGGAATGTACAACTTGCCATCCGGCCCAAATGCAATATACTTCCAACCGTGATGCCCCTCGGTAGGATAATTTTCATAAATCAATTCAGGTTTAGGTGGGGAGGATAGATTAACTTCAATATCTTTAAATTGCCATATTTTGCTTACTTCAGCCACAAATAAATCACCGTCTTTAAAAGCAACACCATTGGGCATTCTGAGATCTTCAGCGATTACATACTTTTCATCTGCTACCCAGTCACCGTCAACATCTTTAAGTGCATACACTTTGTCTCCTTTCATGTTACCTACATAAATAATACCGGACGGGCTCATGGTCATGGATCTTGCATTTTCCACCTCAGCAAAGACCGAAATAGCAAAACCTGCGGGCAAATTCAAACTACTCAGGGCGTACTTGTCCTCTTCGGCGACGACTGCTGAAGAATCCGATGATATAGCTACTTCTTTAGGATCTGATTTTACATTGCAAGACAGCAAACTACTTAGAGTGATCATAAAAGCCGCTACTGCACTATGTTTTAGTTGGTTCATAATTATAAAGTTCGATATAACTTACGAAGTCTAAAAGTAAGTGTTCATTTGA
>JBCCIX010000008.1:0-24512 GCA_039028075.1 Bacteroidota bacterium
ACGATAGCCGCAAAATCCGCACCCGTAAAATTCCAATTGGAGTTTCCTGCGTAGGAGATATCAGCAAAATCAATTTCATTAAGATTACTGGAACTATTGATGAAAATCCCTTTCCAGAGAATACCACCTGCCACATTAGATGTTGTCATCACAATTCTATCGGTGGTAGTACCTTTGGCAATCAAGGCTCCATCAATGGTAAACGATACATCCTCATCGAATATAAACGATGCCCCGGGGGCTATAGTTAATTCCCCCGCTATTCGTATCGCAGCCGATACCCTATACTTAGCGTCCCCGTTTAAACTCTGCCAAGTTGATGTTCGGCCTATTTCATGAGTTGACCCAAAAATTTCTACTTCAGCAACAGAATTATTCATGAACGTAGTGGCAGCATCCATTTCGTCAACTTCATTTGCAGGCAAGCCCACGCCTCTCATGTTGTTTTCAAAATGATTACTTTCAAAACCATCGAGTTGGCCTGCACTTTCTTCAATATACAGTCCATAATCTGCATTATCCGTTATGGTGGAATTCCTAACGGCTAGCTTAGCCGATGCCTCTACCCCGACTGCCGCAGAAAAGTCAGCCCCCGTAAAGTTCCAAGCCGAGTTGCCGGCGAATGACACATCCACGTAATCCAACTCGTTTAAACTGCTTGCGCTATTGATGTAGATACCTTTCCATAACAGTCCTCCATTCATATTTGAAGTGGTAAAACTTATGCGGTCATTTGCCGTTCCCGCCGCTATTAAAGCCCCAAAAACACTAAACGCCCTATCTTCATCAAAAACCATATTCAATCCGGGCGATAGGGTCAACTCTCCGTCGATGTCTACGTTACCGGTAACCCGATATTCATTACCATTATTCAATGCCTGCCAGGTTGCCGAGGTATTCGCAGCCAATCGTGAACCAAATATTTCCACAGCAGCCATTGCATTACCGCTAAAGGTAGTAGCTACATCAATCTCATTGACTTCATCGGCCGGCAAACCTACACCAACCACATTATCGTTGAATACATTCGAACCAAAGCCATCGAGCTGTCCGTTACTTTCTTCAATATATAATCCATACTCGCCACTATTCGTGATCGTAGAGTTTGTAACAGAAACTTTTGCTCCCGCCTCTACGCCGATGTTGGCAGAAAAATCTGCTCCCGTAAAATTAAAGTTCGAGTTTCCTGCAAATTCTACAATTACATGGTCAAATGAATTTAGGGCACTGCCGGAGGCTACGTAAATACCCTTCCACAGTAATCCGTTTGCCTTACCTTGTGAGGTAAAGGTGATGGGTTCGCTGCTGGTGCCGTTAGCGATAATAGCTGTGTTACCACTCGATATACTTAAGCTTACATCTTCAGCAAAAGCTATTAGGACACCAGGTTCAACGGTAAGGTTAGCATCCACGCGAACATTACTTGTGGCTATATAGTCAGGTAAGGAAGGATTTGCTATTCGATTCACCAGGGTCGTATTGGCAGAAATAACATTCGGCAAAACCTCAGGTGCCTCCCCTTGCTCTACCGTTATGAGCACGTCATCGGTAGCTGCATCTCCGTTAAGATTAGTAGCGGTTAAGGTTAAGGTATAAACCCCCACCGCGTCCGGAACAAAGATGGCGTCTCCAATCAGCGGATTAGGAATGACAGCAAGGCTCCCCACTGGACTAGAAGTAATAACCCAAGCTAACACTAAAGTCCCTCCGGAGGCATCTGTGGCAGTTCCTGCTAAATTTACAGTTTCTCCCAAGTCTACAGTTTGGTCAGGCCCGGCATTCACCGTAATGCCATTCGGTGCCGGATCATCCTCGTCATCCCCACAACCCGAAAAGGCCAAAACTACAATGGCCAGAGATACATTTAAAGCCCAAATAAACAATTTTGAATGTTTCATAAATTTCATTTTTGATTTTGTCGTTTTTAAGGTGGCCTTCATACCTGGAGATTCTAACTTGTAAACGCGGAGTAAAAAAAATTTTGCAAGCTATTCAGGAGAACTTATCTTGCTTCTGTTTACTTATTTATTTGTGTTGGTATAAAGCGAGAATTTCGATTGGAGAAGAGAGAGTTAGGCTTGTTTGAAGGTTTGAAAGCCGGTAGAGAAGAGTGTGTAGTAAAGTTATATGACCATTATCGCTCTGAATTCATTCACTGGTGTGTTGCTCACTACAATACAGATGAGGCGGGTGCTGCTGATCTTTTTCAAGATACAATTATCATCTTCTATCAGAACATTAGAAACAGTGTTTTGACGGAATTGAGTAGTAGTTTGAAAACCTATCTCTTCGCAATCGGTAAAAATTTGGCTTTGAAAAAACTACGAAAAGAAACTAGGATGGTGGTAAATGACGAAGTACTGGAATTGAATGCGGCCAGCATCAATTTCGATGTTTTTGAAGAATCGGATAAGAAACGTGTGGTAGCCAAACTTATGGATGAACTAGGTGAACCTTGTCGGTCAATATTGAACTTATTCTACTTCCATCGGTTTACCATGGATGCTATTGCAGATAGGCTAGGCTACAAAAATGAAAATGTGGTGAAGTCACAGAAGCTAAGGTGCTTCCATACCTTACGGAAGTTGGCATTGGAACAATTTGATCAAGACGATCTCTAATTATGGAAAATAAAGAAATTGAGCTCTTCGATGCTTACTTAAATACTCGCTTGTCGCAAAGGGAAAAAACGGCGTTTGAACAAAACCTTAATTCAGATACGAAATTCCAAGAAAGGTTCGAAGAGTACAAATTATTAGTCGCCGGAATCGAGCTATCTGGTGCAAATTCCCTTAAGCAAAAACTAACATCTCATGAATTAAGCTACGCTAAACATGTAGGAAAGCGACCTTTATACTATAAAGTTGCGGCCAGCTTAATTTTTTTAGTTGCGGCCTCTTTTCTGGTTAATTATTTCCTATCTCAAAAGAGTTACGAGGAGTTATACGGTGATTATTATTCACCTTATCCAAACATTGTTGATCCGGTGGACAGATCGCAACAAAACGCGGATAAAAGTCCTTTTCAACTATACGAAGAACAGAAATACCAGGACGCAATCACTATTTTTAACCAGGCGAACACCACGGACGAACAGCGCTTTTATTTAAGTCAGTCTTACCTGGCACTGGGCCAATTCAACGAGGCACTAGCCGAAGCCACTAGTATCAGTCAAGATTCGCGTTTTTATTCTCCCTCACAATGGTATATTGCCTTAATTCACTTAAGTGTGCAAGACACGGTTGCCCTACAAGAGCAGCTCAAGGTCATTATTTCGAAAGGCGGAGATTACAGTAAGCGCGCAAACGAGCTTATGGAAAATCTCTAGGGAAGGTTCTCATTTCATCTTTTCTATAGTACTTTTAATTTTTGTGAGAGTACTTATACTTTTGATCTTCTTTGCTCCTGCTGTGGTCTTTAGTCAGTTTTCCATCGATTCTGCTAAAAGCTTCCATGAGAGAGGTACCAACTTTGAGAAATCCCAACAATGGGATAGCGCTAGAGACTCGTACTCAAAAGCTGCCCATATATACCTTAAGCAGGGCTACATGCTTCAGTTTCTTGATGAGCAATATCAAGCCGCTTCGACCTACTTAAGTGCCAAAGAGTTCTCAAAAGCGGATTCAGCATTTAGTGGTATGATTGGCCAGTATGAATCTGAAATCAAAAAGAATGGGTTAGGTATTGTTTATTTCGATCGGCTTTCACAAGCGGTAGGAAGACAGCAACGCTATTTTGAAGCATATAAAATCGCGCTGAAATCGTACGCTTTACTTAGTGAAAATACACCCTTAAAGTTGAAGAGGGAGGTGGTGAGCGGTCTTTCCAGCTTGTCGAGGCTTTTGGGATTTTACAACGAGGGACTAAAATATGCGTATGAGTATCTGGACTATTCAGAAGACCCATTTAACAAATCGCAAGCGCTAAACAGCGTAGGCTTAATACATAAAAGATTAAAAAATAAAAAAGAGGCAATAGCCTACTACACGAAGTGCCTTGCGCTTAGAGAAAAACACGCGCCTGCCTGGATACCCTATGTCTTAAATAACATGGCCGACTTGTACAATAATTTCGGCCCCTATGATTCGGCCTTGTACTGGTCAAATCAAGGCTTACACTATGTAGATTCTTTGATGGGTAAATATAATTATGCACAGCTTAAAGGTGTGCTTCTCATTAGTAAGTCCTTAGCCTTAGAAGAAGCGGAAGATGTCCAATCGGCTAGAAAAGCACTCTTAGAAGCACATGCGATTTTCAGTAGGGCATCACCTAAGTACTATCATCAGATTGATGTTGTCAACTCAGCTATACGACTTGGAATGGTTGAGTTTGCAAAGAGGCAACTGGATATGTATTCCTCTGATGAGCTTAAAGGAAGTAGAGCACTTGACTTTAATGTTTCTAAAGGCAACTGCTTTCTAAAGGCAGGAGCGTTAGACTCGTCCTTGTTTTATTTGAATGCAGCCATTAATTTATTCCATAATGATCCCGCACTTAACGATCCTAATCTCCCCGCATCGGAAAGCCTGCTGTTACAAGAAGCGCTACTTAAAAAACTGATTGTTCTTACGGAGCTTTATGACGAGACAAAAAACGTAAAATATTTGGAAGAAGTTATCGAAGAGAATGACTATTTACTTCGGGAAATAGCCGTAGACCGGTATGAGCATATCAACCTGGCCAGTTCTTCCACTTTTTTCGATCAAAAGAAACAGTATCTTGATATCCTGATTGAGGTAGCGTCAAAGCTCTATACGTATTCGAACGAGAGAAAGTACTTAGATAATATCAGTCGAATCATGGAAGTTAAACGTTTAAATTCGTTTAAAAAGGACTTTGCTTTCGAACAAAGTAAAATAGCCGGTATCCCTGATTCAATACTATTGGCAAGAAGAAATCTTCAAGCTCAAATTCATGAGCTCAGATCAAAATCAGGTGATGGGGATGAACTTCTTAAATTGCAAAGAGAGTTGGAAGGTGTTCACCTTTACATTAAACAGGCCAATAAAAATTTCTCTAAAACGATTTCTGCTGATATTAAGGATTTAGTCACAATTGAATCCAGTCTAAAGAGTGAAGAGTCGTTGATCCAATTTTCCTTTTCTGAAGAAACTCTTTACATACTCGTTTCAGAAAGGACAGGATCACGACTTATTTATATACCCTGGGGGCCAGAACAAGAACAGATTGTAACAGCATTAATAGAATCTTTAAAAAAGCCCGATACTAATATAGAAGGGCTCTCAAACGCTTTACTCCATACCCTAGAGTGGGAGCGGCTAGAAATTAAACCCGGCACCTTAAGGATCTTAGCAGACAAGCGTTTGTCACTTATACCTTTCTCTACCTTAAAGCGAAATGGTAGTTATTTGATCCAAGACTTCAACTTTATTTACATGAATAGCTTAGTTGAATTCGACCGGGCGACTAGTTCCGGCAATGGCACGTTACTTAGCTTCGCTCCCTTCACTGATAATGCTAAAGTTGCTGAAGTTAGAACTGCTAACCTCATTAACAATTTAGGTAGCCTTCCCGGATCACAGAATGAAGTTGACAATATTTCCCTGCTCTGGTCAGGGCAAGCGTTTAAGGGTGAAGATGCTACGGAGTTTGCCTTTAAGGAACATGCCCCCAATGCTGAAATTATACACCTCGCCACTCACTCCTTGATAGACAATGAGAATCCTATGAACAGTGTCATCGTTTTTTCAGAAAATAAAGGGAAAGAGGATGGATTATTGCACACGTACGAATTATTAAACATGCGACTCAATGCCAATTTAGTAACGTTGAGTGCGTGTAACACCGGTGTGGGAACCTATTACGAGGGTGAGGGAATGATTAGCTTAGCCACAGGTTTTAATATTTCAGGTGTTGACAATATCATAATGAGCTTGTGGCCCGTACCCGACCAAACCACTTCCATTATTATGACCAGCTTCTACACGTATCTTCAAGATGGTATGGCTATATCGGAAGCACTGAGACAAGCCAAGCTGGACTTTATTTCCAATCAGGACGGAAATCTTAAACATCCTTATTATTGGGCTGGGTTTGTGATAAGTTCGGATAATTGGGGTAATGAAAAAAATGAAAGTAGTTTATTTTTGATTGTAACATTATTAATTATCGCTATATGTATCATAGTGGTAGTTCGAAAATCAACTATGGTAAAAAAGTAACCATGATAAACCTATTGATAACCACCCTAATATTCTTAAACTCTTTAGATGTCCCGGACCTCGATTCTTCCACAGAAAAAACGGAAGATAAGAGTGCACAGCCGTCCAGGACTAGAGCTACTAACGTAAGCTATTGGACTTGACGTTAATCAGTTTCTCAATTTGCTGGAAGCATCATGAATTGGTCTTGGACGTGTATTTTGGAGGTAACTTTCTTTTCTCATAAAATTCATTCAGCTACACGGAATGTAGTCTGTTGTTTATTTGTCTCAAGACCTAAAACTATGACTTACTCATTCGATGTTCTCGTTTGATCATAGGGCCTTTTGTATGATTTTTTTCAAATAGGACCTTGAAGCTCAGGAAAAAAGATGGTGGGAGCTACGGCAAGTCCCGCTTACGGAACCGACGTAGAAGAAATAGAAATCGATATTGGCGGTGAGTATCTCATTACTGAGAATATTAAAGGCGGACGGAGACATATCTCACTTTTGATTGTTCTAAAGGAGTAGCCTATTCCTTCAGTTTTTAGCTTAAGTGCCTAAATAGAGTAGGTGTTCGTAAATTGCTACGCCAACTCATTTTCAGAAAATACTAGTCAGTATACCGAAACTCTTCGCTTTTATTCGTTGGAGTAAGCTTCATACTTCTAATTTTATCGTCTACTTCGACATGGACAATATTCACTTGATCATCGAAAAGATCAACGAGTATACTGCTGCGTACTTTGATGGTTTTTAGCTTCTTCACTTTCTCTATCTCTATATAGCAGAGAATCACATCCCCTTCAATCTCGTTCCCCAAATAGTTGAATTCCCTCGGCTTGCCGTTAATCTCAAAACTCAATCTTTTGATCAGGTAGGATTCTGTCATCTGATGCAAAGTACGCCCGTTATCGGGTTGCGTAATATCTAAGCCCGGTTGATTCAGGTCTAGTCTGATCTGGCTTTCAAGGTCATCCAAAAATACCCGTTGGATAATCTCTAATGATTTTGCGGTGTCGTCATACTCGATGTCACAAATACTCACATGTAAGGGGTGTATGACACAGTGCAGCGTGAACACCATTGAAAGGAAAAACTTGAGCATTGACATAATTCTTTAGGTAGACCGTCAAAATTATAATTTATACTTGTGCCCGGAAACAAAATAGACGATATGTCTGAATTTAGTCTGTACTTCCAATTAGGAATGGAACACATTCTCGATACTAATGGGTATGACCATATTTTATTTGTTATCGCGCTATGTGCTATTTACGTTCTCTCCGATTGGAAACGGATACTAATCCTGGTTACGGCTTTTACCGTCGGACATTCCATTACGCTCGCTTTAGCTACCTTAAATGTGATCAAGTTTAACTCTTCTCTTATCGAGTTTTTGATCCCATTAACGATCTTACTGACGGCAGTATCCAACCTTTTTAAAAAGGAAAATGGATTCAAAACACGCAAGGTACAGACCAATTACCTTTTAGCCGTAATATTCGGATTAATTCACGGGCTTGGTTTTTCAAACTTTCTTCGAAGTCTTTTGGGTAAAGATGAAAGTATATTTACCCAGTTGTTAGCCTTCAATATCGGTCTGGAAATTGGACAGATAATTATTGTGGCTATCTTTTTAGGCGGTACATTGGTACTTGTAAATATTTTTGGTGTAAAACGAAGAGACTGGAAATTAATAATATCATCTGCAGTAGGTGGCATCGCGATCGTACTGCTTTTTGAAAATAAATATTGGTAATATAATAAATGACTATGAAAAAGATTTTACTAGGATTAGCAGCTTTTTTCCTGATGCATTTCTCGGTGGCACAGGATAATCAGTGGAAGGGAAAGTTTGAACAATTGGGTACGAACTTACCTACACCCAATGAGTACCGAACGGGAAGCGGGGCACCTGGTACAGCGTATTGGCAACAAAAAGCTGACTATGACATGGAGATTGAAATTGATGACGATAATCAACGTCTTACAGGCAAAGAAAATATAACCTATTTCAACAATTCTCCGGACGTGTTGAACTACTTATGGGTGCAGTTAGACCAAAACGTGCGGGCAAGGGAGACCAATAGCCTGAAAACGAGGAATACTTTTTTGCGAGATTCATTACCTGCTAAGGGAGCGGCATCGAGCTTAGGTTTTATCGATTACGATGGCGGTTTCAAGATCCAATCCGTGACGGATGCCACCGGCAGGTCTTTGTCTTACACCATCAATAAGACCATGATGAGAATCGACCTGCCTACTCCCTTGAAGTCCGGTGGAAATGTTCAATTTAACATTGAGTGGTATTACAATATCAATGACAGAATGTTGCTTGGTGGAAGAGGTGGCATGGAGTACTTTCCGGAGGACGATAACTACCTTTATTCCATAGCTCAATTCTTCCCGCGAATGGCCGTTTATGATGATTATGAAGGTTGGCAGAATAAGCAGTTCATGGGAAGAGGCGAGTTTGCCCTTACGTTTGGTGACTACAAAATGAAGATCACGGTACCGGCCGATCACATTGTTGCAGGCACAGGAATGCTGCAAAATGCAAAAGAAGTGCTTACGGAAGCTCAGCTTGACCGGTTTGAACAAGCGAAGAAGTCGTTCGATAAACCTGTGATCATTGCTACTCAGGCGGAAGCAGAAGAAAGAGAGAAAAGTAAATCTAAAGAGACGAAGACCTGGGAGTTTTATGCCGAAAATGTACGTGACGTAGCCTTTGCTACCTCACGCAAGTTTATTTGGGATGCTCAGGCCGTTAAAGTTGGTGATAAAACACCGTTGGCCATGTCCTACTATCCTAAAGAAGGCAATCCACTATGGGAAAAAGAATCGACGCTAGCCGTAAAAAATACTTTAGAAGTGTACTCAAAATACACCATTGATTATCCTTATCCTCAGGCTACATCTGTGCACGCCGCCAGCATTGGTATGGAGTATCCCATGATCTGCTTTAACTTTGGTCGTCCGAATCAGGATGGTACCTATTCTGATCGTACCAAATACAGAATGATTGGGGTAATTATTCACGAAGTAGGTCATAACTTCTTCCCCATGATCATCAACTCCGATGAACGTCAGTGGACGTGGATGGATGAAGGGTTGGATACCTTTGTTCAATATCGCACTGAGCAGGAAGCTTATGAAAACTTCCCTTCGCGAAGAGGGCCTGCTTCAGGTATTGTGCCCTACATGAAAATGGATAAAAATCTGATCCGGCCTATCATGACTAATTCCGAGCAAGTGACCAATTTGGGATGGAATGCTTATGCCAAACCGGCTACGGCGTTGAATATTCTCAGGGAAACGGTAATGGGTCCTGAACTTTTTGATAAAGCCTTTAAAGAATATGCGCAAAGGTGGGCCTTTAAACATCCTAAACCCGCTGATTTCTTTCGTACGATGGAGGATGCCTCGGCGGTGGACTTGGACTGGTTCTGGAGAGGATGGTTCTATACGGTCGATAATGTAGATGTATCGGTAAGTGATGTAAAATGGTTTAGAATGCGTTCTGAGGAGACAGATATCGAGAATAAAGGTAAAAAAGTTAAAAAAGGAGACCTAAACGCTGTTAATTCCGAAGGTCAAATGATGGATTTTGGAGAAACTCCGGAGCCCTTTTCTTTGGTAGAAACAGATCCCAGATATTACGGTGAATTCCGAAATCGGGTAGATGATAAAGCGATTATGGAGAAGTTTGCCGATAAGAACTTCTACCAAGTGAAATTCGAAAATAAAGGTGGCTTGGTAACACCGTTGATCATTGAATTTACCTTTGAAGATGGAAGTAAAGAGGTAGAAAGAATACCGGCAGAAATATGGAGGTATAATGAGCAGTCTGCCACCAAAGTCTTCGCATTTGATAAGCAAGTGACCAATATTGTCTTCGACCCTAACAAAGAAACTGCCGATACGAACGAAGAGGATAATGTATTCCCCCGAAAGGCAGAGGCCTCTAAATTTGATGAGTTTAAGGAGAAGAGCGGTAAGTAGCTAAGACTAGTTGATTCTTAAGCATATGGCCCTTGAAGTCTCACTTCAAGGGTTCCTTTTAAAAACTCAGTAAGTACCTAAACATGATTTAGTGTTTTGCACTCAACAATGAAGGGTGCGATTGTAGATTTTGAATTGGTCATGATCACTTCGGATCACGCTTAAAATTAGCAAGTAACACGTTCGACTAGTAACTATCCGTTACCTAATCGTTCCCATCGGATTATATTGAAAAAAAGTGGCATTTAAGGGTGCATAGCACGTGATCTTCAGTTTCAAGTAGCGGCAAAGCCCCAATCTTATATGCATTCGGTGAAAACAAAACTAAGCGCCACCTATTTTGTGCATCCGATCTTAAGATCAAAATTCTGAACACCTTCACACGTTTGGCCGACTGAACTCTTAAGCCTAGCTTTGATTTTGTTTAAAACGATTCTAAATAGAAGCTGCAGTTGTTTTTCGAGAAGAGAAATAAAGCCCAGAACCCTGATATCAAAACCACTGAAGGTTTCAGTAAGGTTTACAGCGACTATGTAAGGTACGTTTATACCATCTTTTACCAGTATTTGGGGGATAAAGAACAAAGCCAAGATCTCACTTCCAAGCTATTTACATCACTTTGGGAGCGCAGAAGTACCTTGGAAGTTCAAGGTTCCCTAAAACGTTATCTAAGTAAAGCGGCCAAGCTTAAGATCATTGATTACCTAAGAAGTAGAGAGCGGGAACATTTGAAGCTGCACCGTGCGGCCATGGAATTAAGCTCCTCCGATCGTGCCACGGAGCACCAAGTGGCTTATCGCGAGTTAGAAGGCAGGCTCAAGGAGCTCATTGACCGGATGCCTCCACGCGCTCAGGAAGTGTTTAAATTAAGTCGGCACGAAGGAATGTCCGTAAAGCAAATAGCTGCCCAGCTCGCTGTTTCTGAAAACACAGTTAAAACCCATTTAGCAAACGCATTAGCGCATTTAAGGGAAAACTTACCGGAGTACAACCTCCCTAAACGGGCGGCGGGTTAGGTTACTACACTCCTTACTACGCTATACTTACGATTAGCGCTAGCGGCACATAAAAAAATTCCTTACCGCCTTCACCCAAAACAGCTTGACAGACGACTAGGTAATTGAGCATGATCTTATCGCATCAAACGCAATAGGTCGCAACATACTACTGTGCTATGAAAATTACAGAAGAACTACTTCGCAAATACAGCCTGGGGGCGTGTGATCAAGAGGAAAAGGAGTTTGTGGAAAAATGGCTTGACCTTCAGGAGCCCGATACCATCAAGGATAGCATTACCGATGATGATTTTGAGATAGAAGAGGAAAAAGTGTGGAATAAATTGTCAGAAGTGGCTTTAGAACTTGACCGTTCACCGGTTCAAAAGCAGCGTAAAGCCACCACCACACTGCGTCACACCTGGGTGAGGTATGCTGCTGCGGCCATGATCATATTCACCGCGGGCGTATCCATTTATTACCCCCTCTATCATAACCCACAAGAGCAGATAGCTTATCTCGATCATTACAGAAATATTGAAACCCAAAGAGGGCAAAAAAGAACTGTCCACCTTCCTGACGGCTCCACCGTTCGCATGAATTATGAGACCGAGATTAGGGTGCCGGAGAAGTTTGGAGGAGATGAACGCGTAGTTTACCTCCGAGGACACGCCTACTTCGATGTAGCGAGAAATGAGGAAAAACCTTTTATCATTTACACTGAAGACACCAAAACGCAGGTTTTAGGGACTTCTTTTGAAATAAATACCAAAAACGAAGCCACAGAGATCATTGTCACTAGTGGAAAAGTAGCCTTCTCCGAAAAAGATCAGGAGGACAATCGGGTCACCCTTATTTTGAATGATCGGGCCTTTCTTACGGCTGACAAGCGCATAAGCACTGAGGAGGTGGATGCGCTATCGCGAACAGCATGGAAAGACAATCGCTTGGTGTTTGACGGCAGGACTCTCCGAGAAATTATTGGGGTAATAGAGCCATGGTTTGATATCAACATATCTGTTAAAAAGGTGGAAATGCTTGATACCGTGTTTACGATAGCCAGCGATAATCCTTCGCTGGAGATCTTTATGCAGCAGCTGAGCTTCGCGGGGGAATTTGAATTTAAGATCGAAGGTCAAGAAGTGACCATTTTTTAAGGGATCCGGTCCTTGATATCCAAAATCAAAATGAGATTAGTGATCCGAAATTGTATGTTCCTCGGATGGATGTTATCGTTCCCTGTGGTCTACAGCCAGGAAAATATACTCGACCGTAAGATTGATATCCGTTTTGAGAACTTGTCTCCTAAGGCATCATTTAAGAAGCTGATGGCTGAAGCCGATTGCTATATCAATTTTAACGAGTCTCTTCTGCCCTCGGAACGTCGGATCACCAAGAATTACAAACAGACAGAGATCCGTACCATTATCCAGGAGATATGGGGAAGTAAAAACCTGGAGTTTCTTGCCATAGGCAATAAGATCACGATAAAAAAAAGCGGGAAGAAAAATCCAGAAAAAGAAAAAGGAAACCTTCAAGGTCGTCTAACCGATGATAACCAGGAACCCCTGCCGGGTGCTACCATCCGCCTGGTAGGTACACCCTACGGCGCGGTTACCGGTTTAGATGGCCGTTATGAGCTTAATAACCTGCCGGTAGGTACCTATCAGGTAGAAGTATCCTCCCTGGGTTTCGAGAAGATCGCTAAGACAGTGGCTCTAAGTAAAGACAATTTACAATTGGATTTTACCTTGAAAGCATCCACCAGTGAGTTAGAGGAAATCGTGGTGTTTGGCAAAACCGAGGCAGAAACCATCAGCGAAGAAGCCATTACCATCACTTCTTTGGACATCAAAAAATTCCAGGATCAGGCGATAGGCACTGAGGAAGTCCTAAAAACTACCACCGGTCTGGTGGTCAGGCAGAGCGGTGGCTTAGGCAGCCCTATGAGTATTAATTTGAATGGGCTTAGCGGGAACGCCGTTCGCATCTATTACGATGGCATACCCATGGAATTGTACGGAAATGGCCTACAATTAAATACGATACCGGTGGATGCCTTGGAGCGGGTAGATGTCTATAAAGGCGTGATGCCCATCGATTTGGGAACGGATGCTTTAGGTGGTGGTCTTAACCTGGTTCCGGTAGCACAAAGCCAGGATTATATTCGGACCTCCTATTCCTTCGGATCCTTCAACACACATCGGGTCACTTTCAATGGGCTTAAAAACGTAAGCAACAGGGTATCCTTATCTACCATTTCCTATTTCAATTATTCGGACAATGATTATCGAATGCGGGATATTCCCAATTTAGTGAGACAATTTGAAGAGGAGCGCATCGATGCCAGACGTTTTCATAACCAACATATTTCTGGCTTTGTAGAAGGTAAATTACGCATTAAAGCGCTGAACTGGGCTGATCGCCTTGAATTCGCGATCTCATACGCTGGAATCGCAGATGAAATTCAAAACGCCGGGCGCATTGTAAATACGGCCATAGGAGAAGCAGAAAGGGAGGTCAAGGTATTTTCCCAACGTATTGATTATCGCAAAACCTTTTTTAAGGACAAACTGAGCGCGAGGTACTTCGGTGTGCTTTCCCGGACGGTTGATAATATCAACGACAGCACTACCAACCTATACGATTGGCGAGGGGAAATTTTAAATATAACAAATCTAGGTGGAGGAGAATTTGGCAGCGCTTCATTGCTGGAAAGGGAAAATGTAGGAACGGCTCATCGGCTTACTTTAAATTATCAACTCACGGATCATATCGATGTGAAGATATCAGATTATTATCGGTACACCCGACAAGAAGGAGAGGACCCGCTCGGAGAGCGCATTGCCATTGATGGAGAACTCACTGATCCAAATACTTTCCCATCTACGTTTAACCGCAACATTTTGGGAGCCGAGTTGAACGCCAACTTTTTTGATGATAAACTAAACGTCATCTCGTTCGTAAAAAACTACTTTTATCAGGCAGAATCCGTAGATATCTTCGAAATAAGCGTTGATAAGCTGGCCTTCAGCAAGGTACAAAAGAATAGCAACGGTTATGGTTTGGCCCTAAAGTATCAACTGCACCCCAACGTTTTTTTTCGGACCAGTGTAGAACAAGCCCTACGTCTACCCACAGAACGGGAACTTCTCGGAGATCTTGCCTCGGTTGTGCCAAACTTTGACTTGGAGCCGGAGGAGAGCTTAAATTGGAATCTTGGGGGGCAGATCGAAAAACGGTTTAAAAACGATCGATCCATTTTGGTAAACCTAAACGGGTTTATTCGAAATCGAGAAAATTTGATCCGCCCAAAGCAAGTTTCCTTTGATAGAATACAATTTATAAATGAAGCCGAGGTAGATGGCAAGGGCATTGAGCTGGCCCTTAAGATCCGCCTCCTTAAAAACCTATCATTACAGGGAAACTTTACGGCCCAAAGCAACGAAATTGTCGCGGGTACGGATTTAGGCAGACAAGTACCCAATATTCCGCTTACTTTCTACAACGTAGGGGCCACTTACAGGATGGAAGATCTTTTCCATCCGGGCAATAGCTTACAACTTTCGTGGACCTATTTCTTTATAGACAGGTTTAGCATCAATACAGTGCCGGATTTGGATACGGCCAATCCTGATTTTATTGTCCCCGAACAATATGTGCACAACGCCGGGGTGAGCTATACCTTGAAATCGCAAGGACTGGCCTTTTCCTTCAATCTACGCAATGTGTTTAACGCTGAGATCTTTGACAATTTCAGAATACCCAGACCGGGGATCAACTATGCTTTTAAAATAAACTATTCACTTTAAATCAATACTAATGTCATACAAAATGAATTTTAATTCAACACTCACTTTAGCGGGTTTACTAAGCTTGTTCATGTGTATTGCAGCCTGTTCGGATGATGATGATTCGGGCGTGGACACAATCGAGGAACCTACCAACAAAAGGACCGGTTTTGTATCGTTCGGATTCACTTCTAATAGTAGAATAATGAAGTATTTTGAAGAGCTTCCTAGCGGCGTGGTAGATGTATCGGATGGAACAGATTTTGAAAGACTCTTACTTTCATCAATTGTTAACGGAGCTATCCTTACCCGCCGTCCGGACGGTTCACCGGGGTTTTCCAAAATAGTGGTTAATGCTGAAGGAGAGTTTGTAGAGGAAGCCTTTATACCGCTCTCGAGTGGAAGAACTGTGATATCGGCAAGGGATTCCTTAACCGGCGTTTTCCAGGATGCGGCGACCCCGGATATTATCAGAGTGTTCAATCCTACCACGTTTGAAGTTACCGGCGCTATTGATATGAGCGCGGGTGCTTTACCGGATGGCATTACACGTCAATACGAAAGCTTCACCTTCCGTGGAGATGATGTTTTTTCACCTTTTGCGGATGCTGATGGCGCCGGCCTAACGGAATTCATTGTTCACCAGGCCAATTTATCTTCTACTTCATTTGTCGGAGATACCCAAAGGGAGGGTAATGGATCGGGCAGTATCCTTACGAGTAACGCAGGAGGCATTGACTTAGCCGGTAATTTATATATACCTGACGGCGGAGGGATTGAACCCGGTTTGGCTGCCCGTTTAAACAAGGTGCCGGCAGGAAGTAATGAAATAGACCCCACCTATATTTTTGAGCCGGCAGCAACTTTAAATCCAACTAATTTCTTTCTACCCTATTTCGAAGGGTTTAAAATTTTAGAAAGCGGTCAAGCGATCGCTTTAGTGAACAGTGAGGTGCCACAACAAGCACTGGATATTATTGAAGATGCCGGCGGTATTGGAAACATAACCGCTGTGGAATTATTACAAATACAAGGCATTATTTTAGGCGCTGAAACAGCCCGGTGGTGTGAACTGGATTTAGAAGAGCGGACGGTGACGCCCATATCGGGGATTCCCAATATAACACCGCTTGGAGGCGGAAGTGTTTTTGAGCATGATGGAGACGTCTACATTTCTGTAAATACGGAGGCGGAAGATGCCTGCTACCGATGGAACCCCATGAGCGGTACCGTCTCTACGGCATTCGTCATGACCGGCCTCGAAAATCCAGTCTTTTACAATCTTGCCGACGATTTTTAACGTAGGGCTGCAAAGATGTTGATACTATACGCTATTCTTTTATCGGTCCTTGTGGCAGTTGTCTGCAGGATGTGATTAGCTTTTTAAAACATCAATCCGTGCCGTCATTCCGGGATTTTCTGAAGCACGGCGAAGGAAAATACCCGGAATCCCTCACCTCGAAGGAGGAGATTTCGGCTCTTCGCTGCGTTACGGCCGGAATGAAGATAAAATAGACACGCGTGTCTTCATCAAAAAGCAAAGGGTTAGTGGCTCGATTAAATAATTAAACACAATTGATCAGTTCATCAGACCCATTACTCGTCGACTCGGCCGACCTGCTTTTTATCGCAGGGAAGAAGGTGCAATACCATGAAGAAGCTTCTTTCATTTAGAAATGTCCGGATCTAAAAGCATCAGTCAAAAACTTTGGCGCATCCACAATTGGGTGGGGTTGTATGCCGGGGTTTTTATCGCCGTTTTAAGTGTGACCGGGGTTATTGCCCTGTTCAAGGTAGAAATTGATGAGGCGATCCACGCCAGGTATTTTAAAATCGAGCCGCCCGTAGAGACAGCAGGCTTTCATCCTGATGTCAATAAACTGATCGACAGCCTAA
Organism: Bacteroidota bacterium; assembly: GCA_039028075.1. GTDB lineage: Bacteria > Bacteroidota > Bacteroidia > Cytophagales > Cyclobacteriaceae > Fulvivirga. The sequence continues at coordinate 16,851 of JBCCIX010000008.1, forward strand.
GCAATGAATACGGTAAAGCCAACTTTACCGGCATTTCCCTCTCTCTGGATAAATCCAGAAATTGGATATTCGGTACTCGAAGGGCTGAAAGTGACTCTCTTCCTAAAATCGATAGCTATCAACTATTTTTTAATCCCTATACGGCTCAAGTCGTGGGGGCGAGAGACGCTGTTAAGACTTTTAGCTATTATATAAGGCATCTACACGTACGGTTTTTCAACGGCTTTTTGGGCAGGTGGTGGGTAGGTCTTGGCGGTGTTGCTTTAATAATCTCAACAATTACCGGAATTTTGATCTACGGCCATTTTATGAAGGGTCAGTTTTTTGGGGCCATTCGGAATAGAAGTCTAAAATTAAAGTCCGCCGATTACCATAAGCTCATAGGCATGACCACCCTGTTGTTCAATTTGATGATCGCCATCACCGGGGCATGGCTCGGCCTGCAAGCGATTCTCCGACCTGTATTGCAGATAGAGAGTCCTGGGCGATATACGCGAACGGAAAAACCTATTTCTAAAGATCAAGATGTAGCCTACAGTGTGGATTTTATTAAAGCGTTTGAAACCTCTCGAACATTATTTCCCGACCTTACGCCCAATTCAATGGCTCCTTCGAAAGATGGAAGTCGTATGATTATCATAAGAGGAGATGTGCCAAAAACTGCTTATCAAAGTAATGTGAATTATCTTTTTTTGGACAAAAAGAGTTTCCAAGAGTTAGCTCGATACGATATCCGGGAAAAATCCTTGGGTGATAAAGCCTATTATGCCCAAGAAGGGCTGCATTACGGGGACTTTGGTGGCATATGGGTCAAGGTAATCTATTCCTTTTTCGGCCTGACTTCCGGGGCATTGTCCATGTTAGGGTTTGTACTTTATCTGGAAAGAACCAAATCAAAGCAAAGAAAGAAAGCGAATTACAAGACAACTGGCAGAAAAGTGGGATTATGGACCTTTTGGATTACCGCACTTTGCGTGTTGCTCTACGTTTTAACGGTTACCGTTGATCAGGATATACCCACATCAATCATTACATTGGCTTTTTGGAGCCCTTTACTATTCTATCTGGTAAAATACCTGGTTATCCTTTCAAAAAGGGGATTTAAGGCACTTGCCAAAAAAGTCAAATCCAGCTTATGATGGAATCAAGAACAAGAAAATTACCCGATAAGATTAACGAGCAGTACATTTTGCCTGTACTTTTCTTGCTGGTAAATATTACCGTAGTGATCTGGTTTTACCTTGTTCATGAATACAGCCTATCTAATGAAGGGTTCAAGACGAAGTACCGTTTTGATGAATTATTAATAGCCGGTTATAAGGATGAATTAAAATTACAGCTTATCCTGTTCAGTGCGGTATTGGTCGTTACACCGTTATACTTAACATATAAAAAGAGATGGTTTTTGATAGCGCTTACACTCATGCATTTAGGTGTGTTATATGATTTCTTCTATTTGGAGTAATTATTAATCCTTCTGACAGCCATGACTCCAACCACGGAACATATTGAGATCCTGAAGAGCTTGCAGAAAGAGATCATTCTCAATCCAAAGATGAAACACCGTATCATTTTGAAAGCGATAAAAACTGCAAAAACCAAAGAGCTTAGTCGCTTGATCAGGAGTTATAACAAAAAGAATGCTCTTTAAATTGACTCCGTGCTGAGGTCAAGTCTCGTCCCTGCACTCTTCTCACCTAAAATTAATTTCATTGAGTAAGCGTAAATTCAAAGATAAAATCAATACGTAATCAAACCCTAGCTATAAGATACAACCTGATTTTTATGAATATTTAAGAGACTAGAGGGTTTACTGAAAGGTTACTTGACCTGATCCAGCGCTCAGCAGGCTCTGCATAATGAGTAAATACAAACGAAATCTCACTTCATCGCAGAAATTGTCAACGCCAGCAACTGAGTCGAAGTTTAATAAACGGAGTGCCCGAAAACTGCCTTTTGGCCCAACTCTTCATTATTCAAAATTTGAAAATCCTCATTTAAGCTCGGTAAACAGTGCTTTTGAAGTTTTGAACGTCTTGATTTGAATCTAAAATCGAACCTTGTAAAGGCTCCAGAAATCAGTTCAAAAGGCGAAAACAAGACACAGTGACGCTTCATGAAACCTAGCGTGGTGCGGAGGAAAATCACTAGTTCTAGCGATTGCTATTAGCTAACTGACTCATCAAATTTGCACTCCTTTAGTCAAAGGCCTAAACCCATAGAAAGTGAACTTTAATACAGCAGCGTTAATCGCTGTTTTATCTTTCAACTGCTTACTAGCTGGTGCTGCCGATATCACTGGGGGTGTGTTTGATTCGACTACGAAAAAACCTTTGCCCGGAGCTACACTTATTATAGTGGGAACCAATCTGGGTGCTGTTACTGATGAGAATGGCAGATACGCTATACAAGATATAGATCCGGGGGTTTACGTTTTAGAAATTTCAAGTCTTGGATTTAAAAGAATAACAAGAGAAATCCGGCTAGAAAAAAAGACCTCAAGGATCAGGATAGATTTTTCATTAGAAGAATCTGTGGCTGAATTGGACGCTATTATAGTGCGAGGAGAATCCGAAGCATCTGTTATTGAACAAGAACCTATCCGAGTTTCTGCCATTGATACCAAAGAATTACGTATACAATCTATTGGTGCGGCTGATGTATTGAAAACGACCACCGGCGTGGTTGTGAGGAGATCCGGAGGTTTGGGGAGTACCGCCGACGTTCAACTCAATGGATTATCCGGTCAAGCAGTTCGTATTTTCTATGATGGTATGCCGCTGGAATTTTTAGGAGGTGGTTTTGATCTTACTAATCTACCGGTATCGGTAATTGAGCGTGTCGAAGTATATAAGGGAGTTGTGCCGATCAATATAGGCACTGATGCACTAGCAGGGGCAATTAATATTGTCCCGAAATCTCTTTATACAGATTTGGTAGAAGCTTCCTATCAATTTGGTTCCTTTAATACACACATGGCATCGATCATTGCAAACAAGAAAATATCGGATCGTTTTGCAGTTTCTTTGAATGCATTTCACAATTTTTCTGATAATGATTTCCAGATGGAAGGGATTCCTAACAAAACAGTAGTAGATTCTATTCCCGACCGTTTTGGAAATGGATTTCAACTGGTATTTGAAGATGTTCCTATTGACAATGCAAGAAGATTTAACAATCGCCATCGCTCTACTTTTGGTGAGCTAGGTATCCATTTACGGGATATGAATTGGGCGGATGAGTTGTCTTTATACACTACTTACTCTACCCGATTTGATGAAGATCAACATGGATTCCGGATAGATGCCGTTGCCGTAGGAGATGCTAACCGTAGTTCCAATGGATTTACTCACCGGTTAAAGTATACAAAAGCCTTATTCAATAATAAGTTAAGGTTTAAATATCACGGGGTTTTTGCCCATGGAGAGCAATCTGCTGAAGATGCTTCTTTATTTGAATACAATTGGTTTGGTGAGGTAATTAATGAATTGGATGAATTAGCTGGTGAAATCAGTGGCTCTGCAACACGAATTACGGTAGATCGTTTGAGCCAAGCACATCGAATTAATACAACGTATGAGTTTAGTAACAATCATGCAATCAAATTCAGTAATTTTTATTCAAGACTGGAAATCGAGGGTGAAGATGAGTTAGGTTTAAGAGTTGATATCGGGGGGGAATTAATAGATCCAAATGAGTTTCCATCTACCCTAATCACAAATATTTCCGGCTTGGAATGGAACGGAAAGTGGCTCAAGAATCAAAAGCTGAATACTATCTTATTTGGTAAATACTATTATTATGATGCCAATGCGACTGACGTTCAATCGACTGTAAGAACGGATAATCTCCAACTGAGAACAGTTAATGAGGAAACGTTGGGGTACGGGGCAGGAATAAAATATTCTTTCACGGACGATCTTTTTATAAGGGCAAGTTTTGAAAGTGCATATCGTTTGCCAACGGATCTGGAATTATTTGGCAATTTCTTGGGTGTCTTCCCTAATTATGAGATTCGGCCAGAGCAAAGTGATAATTTTAATGTTGGCATTAATTGGAAAAAACGGTGCAAGAACAATTTTTTTATAAAAACCTCGATCAATGGTTTTCTTATCAACACTGAAGATCTGATTTGGGCACAACCTTTTGGACAGGAAGGTTCACGCTTTGAGAACAATCGGGATACTCAAACGCTGGGTTTGGAGTGGAGCACTGAGATCCGACCAGACCAGTATTCTAGGTTAGTGATCAACATTACCGATCAAGAACGGACTTACCAAGGCTTTGAGGCAAGTAGCCAATCTCAAGGAGCTACTTTCATAGGTACCGCATTTCCCAATACCCCGTTTTTCTTTTATAACCTACAACTTGCTCTAGGAGCAAAAAGTCTTAGGCAGATTTATCCAAATATTCAGTTGTATGCTAGTTTATTTCATACCCAAGAGTTTAGTATTACTGATATTCCTGCGAACGGCGATCCGTTGCCTCAGAATTTAATTCCTACTCAAGATGAAGTGAATGTAGGGTTAGGATACACTACCGATAATGAAAAATTATCTTCTTCCGTACAAGTTAATAATGTACTCAACAGTTTTGACCTCTTTGACAATTTCAGAATACCAAAACCAAACCGAAATATTCAATTAAAAATAACGTATAAACTTTTATAAAAATGCAACTACAACATCCAAGATCAGTTAGTTTTCGGCTATTGATTTCTATTCTTTATTCTTTGTCTGCGACCATTTTTGTCTCATGTGGCGATGATGATGATGGTACTACTATGGATCTGGACCCTGTTGAAGAATTCGTCCGGCTGACCGTAGTAGACCCCAGTGAAGAGTCTCTTTCGATTCAGAATTTAGGAACTACCGAAGTAGATATTACTAATTTTCAGCTTTGCCTGGGCCCGGGTCAGTATAATGTATTAAGTAATTATACGGCCATTACGGGAGATTTGAACTTAGCAGTCAACGAAACTGTGGTCATTGATCTAACCTCGGGGAGTGAAGGGGTAACGGCTTTACCAGATGACAGTGGAGGGCTCGGATTATTCTCAATCGGAGGTGAATTTAATTCTTCTGATCCGGAAATAATAAGAGACTATGTTCAATGGGGGTCTGCTGACCAAAACCGTGTAGATCAAGCAGTAGCTGCTGAACGCTGGGATAATGCAACTAGTTTTATTAATGGTTTCGCGCCTTACACGTTTTCAGGAGGTTCTGATGATGTCGGTGTTTCATTTTGGAATACCGTGGATGCTGAGGATGTTAGACTAAAAAGCGGTTTTATCATCAATGTGGCGACACCAAATGGCGATAGGCTCGTTAAATATTTTAGCACTTTACCAACGGGTACCGCAGATTTAACTGATGGAGAAGTCTTTCAGGAGTCTTTTTTTGATCCCGAAGATATTTTTAATGGAGAATTGTATACCAGTAGAGTAGATGGAAGCGGAGCTTTTGCCAAGATGGGAGTAAATGGAAATGGAGAACTTGTAGAGGATGGAGTGCTTACCTTGCCAAGTAATGATAATTCATTTTTAATTAAGGTGGTTGACGAGACTACCGGTCTCTTACACGACAGAGGGAAGCCCGCGGAAATTAGTGTTTTCAACCCGGCTACAATGCAGATCGATGGCACTATTGACATGAGTGCTGGTATGGTTCCCTCTACTCATCGGTATCAGACTTTTGTAATCAGTGGAGACGAAGTATATGCTGCTGTGCGGCCTGCACAGGGAGGCACATTTAATACCTTTATATTTCACATTGCCAATTTTAGGACAGGTCAATTCGTAGGGCAAACCGAGTTTCCTACAGGTCCTACTACTTTTTTAACTCCCTTTGGACAAAATTGGATGGATGATGCTGGGAATATTTGGGTCCCTAATGGAGGAGCTATTTTTGAGACGAACTTTGTATCTAGTATTCATCGTGTTCCATCAGGATCGTCTCAATTTGATGATTACTCCTTTGTACCCGCTCTAGCAGCAAATCCTCTCAACCAACTTTTCCCTCAAACCGGTCAGGTCTATTTCTTGAGTAATAACAGAGCTGTGGCGCTCGTGATTACGGAGGTCCCCGATGGTGTCATTGACCTCTTGCAGTCGGTGGGCGGTAATCCAGCCAATCTGTCTCAAGAACAAATCGACCAAGCGATCAACCTGTTCTTTATTGAAGAAACCGGAAGATGGGTAGAACTTGACCTCGAAGCGCAAACGGCAGCTGTGATCACCGGGTTACCTCTGCAAGGTGGTTTTGCTCAAACATTTGTAGCAGAAATAAATGGATTAATTTATTTGTCAATCACAAGTACTACGGAAGATGCATTTTACACGTACGACATTAATACCAAGCAAGCTCAAAAGGCTTTTGATGTTGAGGGAGGTAGTATCATAGGGTTATACGATTTGTCTCAAAATAACTAAGGTGAAGAAAGTGTATTCCAAATTTTCGCCTTGCTACGCAAGGATTGCAAGTGAAACTTTTATTTATGAGAAATATCGCTACGACTTAAGTTGCCGAGTAAAACAAATGACATTTTGCGAAACCCATAATCATCGAGTTTTTACAAGTAATAAATGACAAAATTTTGACATATAGATCTTAATTAGCTTATCATTATGGCACTAGCTGCACTTACCATAGCTTGTTTATTGTTGTACATGACTTCAAAATATTTTCCAATTGAAAATATTGAAGTGATCGTCAAGCAGAAATGGGTTATCTTAGGTGTGGCTACTACCATTGCCTTTTTATCATTGTACATTTTTACGGTCTCCTATGGCTTTGCCACGGCTTTCGTGATTTGGCTAATAGCCTTTATGACTTTTCTTTCTGCCATAGTACTGTCGGTAAAAATGAACCCAAAGTGGCTATGGATATGGACCGGTTTAGCCTTAACTTTACTCATCATAGACTTGAGCTAAGTGCCCGCACGATCTAAATATTTATCTTCAGGATGGACCAGGTTTAGCAAAGTACTGGCCATGTTTTTTGGTGCCTACGCGGCTACCGCTACGCTACATGTTGCCCTAGCTAAAAATGTTACTGATGATGTACCGGTTTTGCTTACCTCTACCTATTCTTCATTTCTGTGCTGGATTGGTCTTATGGTGATGGTCTTTATGATCAGAAGAGCTTGGCTTTCGTGGTTAATCCTGCTGGGGCTGATCGGTTTAAGTTCTTTATTTATCTTTACGACATGAAGAAACTCAAGGGGTTAGGTACTCGAACGTACAATGTATTGTTCCATACGCACACTGTGGCCGGTATTGTGATCAGCTTTGCGTTGTTCGTCATATTTTACGCCGGGTCATATTCTTTTTTCCGACATGATGTGGAACAGTGGGAAAACACAGATATGCGTCAGCCTACCCCTGAAAATTTTGATTACGACCTGGCGCTCGAGCGGATTGATAGTGCTTACGGCGGGTTGAATTATCATCAGAACACCACCATTAGAGTTCCCAATAGTGAGTCTCCGGTTATGTATGTTTACGGGGCGGTCAACACAACGGATTCTACCACCGAACGCATGGCGGCGTACATCAGCCCGGTTGATATGCGCATTCAGGATGTTAAAGATCCGCTTACCACGGTTAATAACACCATTTATTATCTCCATTACTTTAGACAAATACCGGTAATCGGCATCTAC
>JBCCIX010000009.1:0-24511 GCA_039028075.1 Bacteroidota bacterium
ACCATTACCTCGGCATTGGGTGTGGCTTTTTTAATTAGTCAATTGGTGGTATGGAGTGATTTAGTAGCCGATAATGTCTATTTTGTTGGTAATCCAAGTGGATCATTTTTGTATGTGCTTTCTGGTGTACATGGTTTACATCTGGTAAGTGGTGTTATTTTTCTGATAATTGTTTTAATTTCAACCTATAGATATAAAGTCCATTCCAAAAATCTGACCCAGATTCAGATGTGTGCTTCTTATTGGCATTTTCTGGATGTACTTTGGATTTACTTATTTGTTTTTCTCTTGATATACCATTAATACGCTCAGATAACACGATCAACCTATGTCAGCCACAGCTACTACAATTAAATCTAAAGGCAACGTTTGGGATGGTGGACAATCACCCTTAAAGGCGAGCTATGGAAAACTCATGATGTGGTTTTTCCTATTGTCAGATGCTTTTACCTTTTCAGCGCTTTTAATTACTTATGGTCTCGTTAGATACGCCCATCCTGGCTACGAAGGATCAGCAGATGCTTTTGTTTCCAGTCAGGAGTATTGGCCAATACCGGAAAAAGTATTTGAGGCTGTACCTTTTCTACACGGTATGCATCTGCCTTTGGTATTTGTGGGTATCATGACGTTTATCCTTATTATGAGTAGTGTAACCATGGTCTTAGCGGTAGAAGCAGGTCATCGAATGGATCGAAAAGATGTAGAGAAATGGATGCTCTGGACTATAATTGGTGGCTTAGTGTTTCTTAGCTGCCAAGCTTGGGAGTGGGGTCATTTTATTCATGGTACAGACGCGGGTACCTTGGCTAAGTTTCTGGTTAACGGCGAATTGATTACCGAAACGATACGCGGAGCCAATCTAACCATTAATGAATATGGACCCCCGGGCTTTGCTGCATTTTTCTTTTTTATTACGGGTTTTCACGGAACACACGTGGCGAGTGGCGTGGTATTGAACTTTTTAATATATTATAATACGGTAACAGGAGTATACGATAGGCGAGGTCACTACGAAATGGTGGAAAAAGTAGGTTTATATTGGCACTTCGTTGACTTAGTTTGGGTATTTGTTTTTACATTCTTTTACCTTGTTTAACAGAAGAAATAATGGAAGAAACAACACACGTTCAACCGCAGCCTGTAGATAAGGCGAAAATCAAAAAAATATGGGTTACCGCCGGATATATGGCGGCTATTACCATTTTGGAGTTCGTTATTGCGTTTACGGTGCCCTTAGAGATGGCGATGACACGGGTTTCTATTTTCGTGTTAATGACTATCGTAAAAGCGTTTTATATTGTCGCAGAATTTATGCACCTGAAGTACGAGGTGAAAGTATTGGTATGGTCTATATTAATACCCACCGTGTTTATTATCTGGATGCTTATCGCTTTCATTTATGAAGGGGCTGCGATCTATGAAATCAGGTTCTAATTATTAATGATAGTATAGTAGGGGCTATCTCAAAAGGTAGTAAACCAACATTTTGAGTCATTCGGACCTATCTGTGCTTAGCCGTTTCGGCTGAAGCAGAGAAGAGAAGAGTCTTACTAAGTTTTCAGATAGTAACTTAAGCTGAGTAAGATCCTTCGTAAATCCCGGATGGCCTAACTTTCGAGACAGCCCTCTTTGGTTGGTATGAGCAAGCGTATTTTTCAATTTTCCCTACTACTCGCTATTCTGGCAATTCCTGTGCTAATTTTTCTTTTCTTAAAGACGTTTGGCAAGAACCAGTTTAGTATCCCGTATTATCACACTCAAGGTGTACGTCTTCCCTTTTCAGGTTGCGACTACCCTAAAGATACATTTCATGTTCACCTTTCTAGCCAGAATAGTAAAAGGGCCAACGTAACCCTCTTCTTCGGCCAAGATGCGGAATTTACCTCTAGTGATCTAGAAAATGTAAGAACCAGGCTAAAAGCTTTGTTTAGCAAGGATATGTCCTTTGTTGCTCACAATCACAACGCTGCATTAGATAGTGCTTCATTGAAGAAACTTATGAATTGTGGCTTTGTTACTGATACAGTTAACCAATTTATTCTACATGATCAAAAAGGTAGGATCAGGGGCTATTATAATACTGACCGGAAAGAAGTAGATCGTTTGATAGTGGAAATAAAGATTTTGTTAGAGAATGAATGAAGCCTTAGATACCCGGTATAATAAACTAATTATTGTTTTATCGGTAGTAATTCCGGTGGCGGTAGCGGCTTTGTTTGGTATTAAGATCGAAGGGTACGACTTTTCTTTTTTGCCACCTATATACGCCAGTATCAACGGTTTGACGGCGTTGCTTTTGGTACTAGGAGTAGTAGCCATAAAAAAGGGGAATAGGAGTTTACATGAGAATTTAATGAAGACCTGCATCGGGCTGTCTGCGTTATTTTTAGTGATGTACGTTATTTATCACATGACTTCCACTTCCACACCTTACGGTGGAGAAGGATCCATTAGATACCTCTATTTTTTCATATTGATCACCCATATTATCTTGTCTATCGTTATCATACCCATGGTACTTTTTACTTTTGTTCGCGCTTTAGCTCGGCGCTTCGACAAACACCGAAAATTGGCTCGAATTACTTTTCCCATATGGCTGTATGTAGCGGTTACCGGTGTTATTGTTTACCTTATGATTAGTCCGTATTATTAATCTTTTCTGGTCGTTAGCTGTTATCTTTGCAATTAAGACGAACGAAAAATGAAAAAGATATTTGTAACTCTTACTCTTATATTATTTTCTAGTGCTGTAGGTTTAGCGCAATGCGCGATGTGCCGAGCTACCATCGAAAATAATGTAAGCAATGGAGATGTTGGGATTGGGGCGACTTTGAACTTCGGGATTTTATATCTTTTTGTTATGCCTTATTTGGCGATTGGTGTGGTAGGTTATTTATGGTACAGACACAGTAAAGCAAATGCCAAGCAGGTCCAGAGGAAGCGCAATATTGCATGGTAAATGTCCGCGTTGTAGGTCGGGTAATATGTTTATTACTAACGCCTATAACCTTACAGGTTTCCAAAAAATGCATAAAAATTGTCCTTATTGCGGATTGCAATTCGAACGTGAGCCAGGTTTCTTTTTTGGTGCTATGTACATAAGCTACGCTTTTTCAGTAGCACTTTTTGTTGCGGTAGGGTTAGGTTTATCAATCATTGGAGACTTTCCTACCTACGTCTATCTTATCAGCATTATATTATCTGTTATTGTTTTACTTCCTATTAGTTTTAGGTACTCCAGAATTTTATTCTTACACCTTTTTGGTGGCATAGACTTTGAGCCTCAAAAAAGTAATTAGAGCAAATCGGTTATATTTAACGGATATCTGAACTTTTTATTTTGGGATTAGCTAATCAGGATACCAAACTCCTCATTGCCACTCTGTTGCTGATTATCGCAGGAGTAGGTTCTTTATATGTAAGCACCAAAAACAAATTAACGCAGGAAAAAGCGGATATTGAATCAAACCTGGCGAGCGAGGTCAATAATATCCAAAGGACCATGGTCCCGGTTTTGGAACTATTGGAAGGTAACGCTGATTTTACATTCCAAGATTTAAATCAAATTGGTCAATATCCCTTTTTTGTTTATCGCGCAGGTAGAATTGCTTACTGGTCGGACTACCGATACGTGCCTGATTATAAAAGCCTAAGAGGGAGTTATAGACTGAAGTTTATTCAGGATTTACGTAAGTCTTACTTAGTAAGGAGGTGGGAAATATCGGATAAGGCACTAGAAGTTTACGCTCTTTTGCCACTTTACACCGGATATAAAATTGAGAATGATTATATAGAGTCAGCCTATAACCCGGTAGTGTTCCCAATTCAAAACGTGAAACTATTGTCTCCAACGGCTGAATCCGGCACACTAGCCTGTGTGGGCCAGGATGATTGTCCATTTAAAATTGAACTACAAAGCGCTTTTGTCGTACCAAAGGCACCCTCCGCCTTTGGTGTGTGGTTAGTTCTTTGTGGCCTTATTCTTATCGTACTATTACTGTTTCGATGGGCCAATCGTATGGCAAACTTAGGTCGGGTTTATTCTGGCTTAATAACCTTGGTAACGGGTCTACTTCTTTTGAGATGGCTGATGTTGGTTTTACGTTTCCCGCACGACTTTTCGGAGAGCCTACTTTTTGAATCAAGCTATTTCGCCTCCTCTGATTTCAATCCCTCGCTTGGTGACTTATTCATTAACGTAGGATTTTTCTGTCTGTGTGGATTTTATCTTTTTTACCAGCAAGATCTAATTTCAGAATCATTTGCCACAAAAAAGAAGCAGGTGATTTGGAAGTGGGCGGCCCCCATAGTACTGATCGGTCTCGGATTTCTGATCATTCATTTTCTATTTCTGATCTTCCAAACCCTCTACCATAATTCGCAACTTACTTTCGATATTAATGAAAGTTTAACGTTTGATATCGGCAGGGTGGTGGCTTATACCATTATATTACTTTTTATCGCCACCATTTTTTTTGTCTTCCATATATTGTTTATGGCGGTGCAATCTTTTTGCTTAACTAAGTTAGAATTTACAATCTGCGTCCTGATTTCAGCCCTCTTGTTTTCGGCCTCGAATTTACTGCTGGCACAAGACTTTCTTATTTCCCTGGCCATTGGCATGGCCATATTACTGCTGATTGAACTCACTGTCCTTTACAAATCCGTAACAAAGTTAAGGTATAGGACCTTTCTTTATATTTTCATTTTTATGGTAGGTGGAGCTTTACTGGGTTCATTTTCTATTTACAATTTTGAAAAAGAAGCGGCCTACAAAAAGAAAAAGAGATTTGCTAATCAGTTGCTCATTCAAAATGATAATCTGGCCGAGTTTCTTTTGAGTGAAGCCAATCAGAAAATAAAGGAGGACAGATTCATCCAAAGCACAATGTCAAGCCCCTTTCTGAGCAAAGAAGTTGTAGAAACTAAAATCAGACAGGTCTATCTTAGTAACTATTTGGATAAGTACAGTATTGATATATATCTTTTTAATTCTTTGGGTCGACCTTTTAAACCTATTGCTACTTCTCTCACCCCCGAAGAGGTAGACAATTTAGATCACTATGAGACCAACCATGCGGATATTTATTTTATCAATAACCCTAACGTTGAATCCTCGAAGAGATATCTAAGTAGCATTGAAATTCGCAAAAGAGGGTTGGTAGTAGGGCATGTAATTATTGATTTGAACCTTAAAAGAATAATTCCTGAAAGCGTATATCCGGAGTTGCTCGTTGATCACCGTTTACTAATGCCTTACCAAAATAATAACTACAGCTACGCGATATTTCAAGACAGTAGGGTGCAATATAGTTCCGGAGACTTTAACTATGAGCTGGACTTTCGAAATTCTTTATTTGAAAGACCAGAGCTTTTTGCGAGTACCGTCAATGATCGAGGTTATTGGCATACTGCGGTGAGCGATGCTAAATCTAGGGTCATAGTCATTAGTTCAGATGATCATCCTTGGACTGATGTTTTCTCTAACTTCTCATTTTTATTTTTACTACAGGTTTTTCTGATTCTGGTTGCCTCTGGTATTTACTCCATCTACTTTGCCTTACAAATGGAAAACCTGAACTACTCGGCCAAAATTCAACTCTATTTAAACCTTGCCTTTTTTATGCCTTTGATAGCAGTAAGCTTTACAACCCTTAGCTTAATTAATTCTTCTTTTGAACAAGAGGTAAATCAAGAGTACTTCAAAAAAGCAGAGAGTATTAGTAATAATGTAAGTGATGAACTTAACAACTACGTTAGCAAAGTAAGTTTGGACCGGGAAGAACTACGTTCAAAGCTTACTGAAGTCTCTAAATATTCCGGTGTGGATGTCAATCTTTTTAATACAACGGGAAAACTTATTGCCTCCAGTCAACCCCAAATTTTTGAGAATGATTTACTGAGCGAGTATATTAATCCGATCGCCCTGAGCCAGATTAAGGAAAAAGGTAAAAACTCATATATACTACAGGAGTCGGTAGGCCGCCTCCGCTATAATACCACATTTTTTGCGGTGAAATCATTTCAAAGGGGTGAGCTTATCGGTATTGTGAGCATACCGTACTTCAAATCAGAGTACAACCTTGAACTGAGTCAGATTACAGTATTGACTAATGTAATCAATGTTTTTACGGTGGTGTTTATTATATTTCTTATTGTATCGTATCTGGCCTCAAATTGGTTGACCTTTCCGCTGCGTTTTATTACGCAAAAACTTAAAAGAACGACTTTGACTGAAGTCAATGAACCGTTGAACTGGGAGGCTGATGATGAGATAGGACTTATGGTGGGTGAGTACAATAAGATGCTTGAAAATTTAGAGCAGAGTAAGCGTGCGCTTGCCAAAAGCGAAAAAGAGTCGGCATGGCGTGAAATAGCGCAGCAGGTAGCCCATGAGATCAAGAACCCATTGACCCCAATGAAGCTTACCCTGCAGCATTTGAACAGAAAGATCAATGAAAAAGAGAACGGTGATATGAGAAGGCCGCTGAACACCTTACTTCAGCAAATCGAGACACTGAATGATATCGCTTCTTCCTTTAGCACATTCGCGAAAATGCCAATCCCCGAGCAGGAGCGTTATGAATTGTCACATATTGTAAAAAATGCAGTGAGTTTACATAAGTCGAATAAAAAGATTCAAATCGACTTACATATTACTGTAGAACCTGTATATACCTTGGGAGATGAGCAATTGATGGGGCGTATAATAAATAACATCATTCTCAACGCTATACAAGCGGCAACTCATGCAACGCCCGCGGTAAAGGTAGTATTGGTAAAAAGTGGACATAATAAAGTGCGGTTGGAAATATCGGATAACGGCGTGGGAATTGGCGATGAAGTTCGTGCAAAGGTATTCATACCGAACTTCAGTACGAAAGAACGGGGCTCCGGCATTGGCCTGGCCATTGCCAAGCACGGTATTGAACATGCAGGTGGTGAAATTTGGTTTGAAACGGAATTAGACCGTGGCACCACTTTTTTCATAGAGTTATCCACCTCTGACTAGGTATGCGGCTTTTAAAACTGGCTATGCTTCTGGTTTTACCCTTGAACACTTTGGCCCAATTTTCAAATGATAAATGTAAATGGGTAAAGACCTTTGGACAATCATTTGAGTTAGATAGTTTATCCGTAGACCGTAATTCAATATCTGTTCAACCATCGGATTTTGTCCTCGATTATGACATCACCACAGGTAAGGCTTTCATCAAATCCAGACCTGAATATGATTCCGTGCGAGTATGCTACACTGTCTTTCCGATCGCCTTTCATCAACGTTATTTTCACAAAGACCTTGCACTCTATGACTCAGGAGCTCTTTTCAAATCCCCCGCTTCCAAACGGTTGAATATACTTCAGAGAAATCAGCTTTTTGATACTCCTGAACTGAATAAAAGTGGTAGCATAAGCAGGGGTATATCCTTTGGTAACAATCAGGATGTTTTTGTGAATTCAACGCTCAACTTGAATCTTGATGGGAAGCTTACTGAGGATATTAATATCAGAGCAAACATTACCGATCAGAACGTTCCCTACCAGCCCGAAGGAAATACACAGCAGCTGCAAGATTTTGATAATGTACTCATAGAGTTATACAATAACCGATTTTCACTGAAAGGGGGTGATGTTGTTTTCAAAAATCCGGAATCTCATTTTTTGCGATTTTACAAGAATGTTCAAGGTGCTCAAGCTTCTGTCAATTACAAATTAGGGGGTAGTGAAGCTGTTACTTCAGCAGGTATCTCAGTAGCTAAAGGGCAATTTTCTTCTGTCCAAGTAGACGCTATTGAAGGCTCACTTGGACCGTATCGAATTCCTGGCCCTAACAACGAGCTGTTTGTCATAATCCTGGCGAATTCAGAGCGGGTTTATTTAGACGGCGAACGATTGGAAAGAGGCTTCAATAAAGACTATACTATTGATTACAACATTGGAGAAATCACATTTACCAATCGTGTGTTAATTACCGAGTTTTCCAGGCTTCGAATTGATTATGAATATTCCGATCAAGACTTCAGCAGGACCATTTCCACCGTCAGCCATCAACAAAACTTCGGTAAACTACAGGTTGAAGCTCACACGTATAGCGAGTCCGATAATAGAAATAGGCCATTGAATTTTCAATTGAGTAATGCTGATCAGCTACTGTTAAGTGAGGTTGGAGATGCCGTTAGCCAAGCGGTAACGAGCGGTGCCGATAGTGTTGCGTTTTCACCTGAAGCTGTACTATATGCACAGCGGGACACCATAGATTTGGAAGGAAATGCGGTAAGCATCTTCCAGTATTCTACGGATGCATCAGAAGCCTTTTTTAATGTTTCTTTTTCCGATGTAGGTCTGGGAAATGGTAATTACGTCCAGATACAGTCCACAGCAAATGGAAGGGTCTTCGAGTGGGTTTCTCCAAGTAACGGGGAGCCTCAAGGTGATTTTGAACCGGTAACACCACTACCCGTACCCACTCAACGGCAGATGACTACTCTGGCTCTAAATTATCAAGTGAATGCCAACGAAAATGTTTACACTGAACTGGCCTTTTCAAACTATGATGAGAATCTGTTTTCGGAATTAGACTCCGATGATGATCATGGGTTTGCTTTCAAAGTAGGTCTCACCAGCCGAGATAGAAAAATCAAGGCGATGCCTGATTATACCGTAGACACCTATATAGATTTCGAATATGATGATAAGAACTTTAACCCTATTGATCGATTTAGATATATCGAGTATGATCGCGACTGGAGCTATGATCCTCTAAAAGATACCCGCTTATTTAACGATAATATTTTAAACGCTGGAGTGAAAGCCACTAAGAATAACAACAATAAAGTTAGTTATGACTTTTCCAGTCGTGAACGTGGTGAACAGGTGAGCGGTTCTCAGCATCGTCTTGCATTAAATAAAAGCTTAGGAAATTTACAATTGAGATCAAAGGCTTTTAAACTCTCTAACAACACCGGTGAGATCAAATCGTCATGGGAACAGTTATCTGCAGATCTTTCGTATAAAACACCTTGGTTAATTTCCGGCTATAGATTTAGCAATGATCACAATGTAGTTACACTTCCTGAAAGTGACTCCGTGAGCTCCTCGGCAATGTTTTTTGATGAACACAAAGGCTACATCAGAAATCTGGATAACTCCAAAGTAAAGTTCATAGTGGAGTACGCTTATCGCGAAGATCAACGACCTCTAAGTGGGGAGATGCAGCGTTTTTCAACCTCTCAAACCTCTAAATTGAGTGTTATCAGGTCTTACGGTAATAATCAATTGACCGCAGTTATGAATTATCGGACGCTAAAACTAAAGGGTGAAACTAGGGAAGAGGAAACAGTATCAGGTAGGTTGGACTGGTCAGGAAACTGGTTTAACAAGCACCTAAAATCAGAGCTTACCTATGCGGTATCTAACGGGCGAGAGCTTAGAAGGGAGTTTGTCTACATAAGGGTTCCTGCGGGACAAGGCACACATACCTGGCGTGATTTAAATGAAGACGAGGTTCAAGACCTTACCGAGTTTTTTGAGGCCATCAATCCCGACGAGCGTAACTATGCAAAAATATTCACGCCTGGCCGTGAATTTGTCACCGCCTTCCAGAATTTACTGATTTACCGGGTGAACCTACAAATGCCAAGAAGCTGGAGGAAGGAGGGCGGTATTCGAGGGTTATTAGCTAAGTTTTCAAATAATACTTCCTGGACTACGGATCTCAAAACAACGGATAGCGACTTAAAGTCTCGGCTAATCGGCTTTTTAACGGAACTAGATGAGAACTTAGTGCTTACCGAAAGAAGCAACCTGAGGTCTACATTTTTTTTTAACCGACTAAGCTCTACATTTGGAATGGAAGGTGTATTCATAAAACAGCGAAGCAAACAGCTGTTAACGAATGGTTTTGAATCCAGAGATAAAACCGAGTACGGCTTAAATGTTCGATACAATTTCAGTAGAAGACTAAGTTTACGAACCAAGTCTTCCCTAGCTGATAAATCCTCTGACTCTGATTTTTTGAACGGCCGGCAATTTAAAATTGAAACAATTAATCTAAATCCTGAAATATCATGGCAGCCTAATCTTAAGCTGCGGCTTTCTGCACAGTATCAATATCAAGATAAGGTAAATGTTTTTACTTCCGAAAGCGATGAATATGCAATATTCCACGAGATGGGAGTGCAGTTAAAATATAATAAGGCGATCAAGAATTCGTTAAACGCCAGTTTCAGAATTACAGCCATTGATTTTAATGGAGAAGAAAACTCACCCTTAGGGTATGAATTACTACAGGCGCTTCGACCAGGTTCAAATTACCTGTGGTCGCTGAACTGGCAGCAGAAAATTACCGGTGGACTACAGCTAAATGTAATTTATGACGGACGAAAATCAGAAAATACAGACGTTATACATGTAGGTCGCATGCAGGTGAGTGCTTTGTTTTAAACTATTTATTTAGGGATAAGTTTTTCAACTTTATCTCTTTTATCGATGAGAATTTGTTTAGCGGTTTCCCTCGCTACAGGAACCGAAATAGAAGTCATCAAGTCATTTTCGCTAATCCTATATAAGGCCTTATTTATTCTTTTTAAGGATGCCTTTTCTTTAAATACTTCTCTAAATATTTCCAGGTTGTAGCCTTCTATTTTTACATGTTTGATACCAATATCAAATACTTGATCCTCGCTCTTAATTTCCGTACTCAGGAGTTCGGTAATGGCGGCTTTTACCTGATCTGCATCTGCCACTTCAACCATATGAATCAAGTCGTCAAAGGTTAAACCTAATTTTTCAAGTTTCTCTGGCACATCTTCCATTTGCTTGTCTACTTCCACCCTGGTCTTAATTATAGTTTCTCGGACTTTCTCAGGAAGTAGATCCGCCGGAGGTTCATCGGATACAATGGAAGTAGCCACCATCTCAGGTAAATATATTTTATAGAAAACATAAAAGGCTAGTCCTCCCAGGAGTATCAACAATAAAACTATAGACAACACTCTTTTCATATCGATGGAATAGGTATCAACTTCAACAGGCTAATTGTAACAGCAAAGTTGACATAACCTGTGGATTAAACATAATTGTACCGTCTTTATCAGCATTAGTGATCCGGGTGAAGGCAGACCACTGAGGTAATGTGTTTATCTCTAATGCTGACAAAACCCCATACTACAAATAAAAAACAGGGCGAACATTTAGCTAGTTAAGTAATCCGATTATATCGAATGTTGGTACCCGTAGTGGTCATCTTTTAATCCTAAAAATACCCAAAGCGATTAAGCCTATGGGAATAAGAAAAGAAGAGACATAGTCAAAGCTCAAATGGGGTGGCCCCAGAATCACGTCTTGCCGGATGTAGGCAAACCATACGGCAAATACAATGTATAAAATCCCAAAAACTTTTTTAATGATCATCTCAAACGCTGCATTACTTTATTAGCAAATACGAAATCATCAAACTCTTTAACTCCTGAGTCGGTAATCTCGTCTTTTGTTCCTTCCCAGCATTTTATGCCCTGGTATAAAAACATAATTCTGCTACCTATTCCCAGTACTGAATTCATATCATGAGTTACAACTAAAGTCGTAATATTGTATTCTTCTGTAATTTCTAATATAAGATCATCGATCAATATTGAAGTTTGAGGGTCAAGGCCGCTGTTAGGTTCATCGCAGAAAAGGTACTTAGAGTTATTTACAATGGCCCGGGCGATGCCTACTCTTTTTTGCATTCCACCACTTATTTCTGAGGGCATTTTTTGATTTTGACCTTGGAGTCCTACCCTTTCCAGACAGAAATTGACGCGGTCTATTTTTTCGCTGGTCGGCATTTTGGTAAGAACATCCAACGGAAACATTACGTTTTGTTCTACGGTCTTTGAATCGAATAAAGCTCCTCCCTGGAATAACATGCCAATTTCTCTCCTAATCTCTGTTTTCGTATCCCTGGAAGCCTGAGTAAATTCTTTTTTATGGTAATAAATATGGCCTTCATCAGGGGCGATAAGACCCACTATGCATTTTAAAAGCACGCTCTTACCGGTGCCGCTAGCTCCAATAATGAGATTCGGCTTACCCTGGTCAAATACACCGCTGATTCCACGGAGTATGGTTTTACCTCGAAATGATTTATGTATATTCTCTATCGTGATCATTTTAAGAGCAATTGTGCCAGCAAATAATCAGCGGTTAAAATGGCGATGACACTTTGCGTTACAGCGGCCGTACTGGCTTTCCCCACTTCTACGGCTCCTCCCGTGGTGTAATAGCCTTTAAAGGATGAGATGGTAGCCACCAAGAAAGCGAACACAAAAGATTTGATCATTGCGAACGTAACCATGTAAGGATTAAATTCGAAACGTATGCCGTAGATATATTCTGTAGGGGTAATTACTTCGGTAAGTTCACCGGCCAAATACCCTCCTACTATGGAAAGTAGCCCGGCGAGAATTACTAATAAAGGGTACATGAGAAGGGACCCTATGAGTTTCGGTAGCACCAAATAGCTTGTGGAGTTAATTCCCATAACTTCGAGCGCATCTATTTGCTCGCTGATGCGCATAGTGCCTAACCCACTTGCCATACTCGAACCGACTTTTCCAGCATAGATTACGCCTATGATGGTAGGCGCTAGTTCCAAAATGGTCATATCTCGCACTACCAAAGAGATCACGTAATCCGGAATCAAGGGACTGATCAAATTATAAGCGGTCTGTATGGTGGTAACTGCACCCATAAAAAAAGAGACCAACGATACCAGAAATATTGAGTTAATCCCGATAGCCATGCACTCATCAACTACCAGCTTCAGGTAAGTACTGAACGACTCTCTATTTACAAAGAGCTTACCTAGAAATATGAAGTACTTGCCTAAGGCTTCCATCAGCTACTAATATAAGCTATATGTTTTGGTCTTCATTATCCTTAAGCTATATACCGTTTCCGGGTTGCGAACCTGCGCAGATAAGTTTAATTTTCAATTTATTTGACGAAGTTATGACTAAATGGATTTTAGTTACCGGAGGCACCAAAGGCATAGGGAAAGCGATCATAGAAAAATTTGCTTCGGAGGGGTTTAATGTTGCCACCTGCGCCAGAAGTGAAAGTGATCTTCAAAAACTCCAAACCAACTTAGAGGCAGCATTTTCAGTACGTGTTATCGCTCTAAAAGCTGATGTTTCCGATAAAAATGACTTAAAGCGTTTTCTTGAAACAGTAAAGGCCAAGATTTCCCACTTAGACGTAGTGGTAAATAACGCTGGTTTTTTTATTCCAGGGGCAATACATGAGGAGGGAGAGGGAACTTTGGAGGCAATGATTGAGACTAACCTGTACAGTGCGTATAGAACCACCCGGGCGTTTATAAGCGAAATGAAAAATAAGAGAAAAGGCCATATTTTTAATATTTGTTCAACGGCCTCCATTATGCCTTATGTTAACGGGGGCTCCTATTGTATTTCTAAGTTTGCCCTGCTGGGAATGTCCAAAGTGTTACGCGAAGAAATGAAGACCTTTAACGTACGGGTTACAGCAGTTCTTCCCGGAGCCACACTCACAGCGAGCTGGGAGGGAGCGGAGCTGTCTGAAGAACGATTTATGAAAAGTAAAGATGTGGCGGAAGCGGTTTGGAGTGCATATCAAATGTCAGATAGAACGGTCATAGAAGAGTTGATAATGAGGCCTCAGTTGGGCGATATCTAACGTTAGAACGGGTATCCGATGCCGATATTGAATACTACAGGTTCGGAGGCAGCGGCCGTAAATGGTGCTTCGTAAAAGTCTTTGGACCAAATAAATCTCCGATCTTGCGGCCTGGCAGGATCATGAAGTTTAACACCGGCATCAAGTCGTAAAACCAAGAATGAGAAGTCAAACCTAAGGCCGAAGCCACCACTTAGTGCTATTTCCCGGTAAAATCGATCCAATTCAAATTGTGATCCAGGTCTCGAATTATCATTTTCAATAGTCCAGATATTACCAAAATCCATAAAAAACGCATAATCGATAAAGCCGACAAGGTTTTTTCGTAGCTCTACGCTGCCTTCAAAAAGAATTTCACCCTGCTGCTCGAAATCATAATTGACCAAAAGGCCGGTTTCGGTAGAGTCTAACGGTGTAAAAGAGCCGGGTCCTAGCCTTCTTGGTCGCCAGGCGCGAATACCGTTACTGCCCCCCGCAAAAAAATACTTTTCATAAGGAAGCACAGCATTGCTACTGTAGGGTTTTGCTATACCGGCATTTATGCGGTAGGCTAAAGTAGTATTCGGATTAAGCGGTTTGGTTTTTCTGTAATCAAAGTTAGCCTTTAAAAATTGGTATACTTCAAGCCCCTCATCTTCTATAAGATCGGGATTAGCGAAGTTTAAAAAGGTTCCTCCGCTTTCAAAAAAAATGCTAAAAAAGGAAGAGTTACTTTTTCCCAATCCATACGAGTTTTTGTTCCAAGCGATGTTAAGCGACGTGCTGCTAACAAAGGAGGGTTCAAATGAATTGATCAGCCGGTTTCCCTGCTCTTCCAACTCCTCCAGACGATCAGCAAAGTCACTATCCGTAATATCGGAGTTAATGATACTAACATCTGTTAGCGCGAATTGAAATAAGGTATTTTTCTTATTTTGCCACGAGTAGGTGCTCGATAAGTTAAAATTTTCCCGGGTATACTCAGGCCGTTGGGTGTAATTGAAACCTGCGAGAAGCCTTGTTTTCGGGTTTATTTTTCCAAGCCTTTCTTTCGCTCTAGCACTGATAGGCAGGACAAATTGCGGAAACGTTATAGAAATATTAGCTCCGGCTTCTACACTAGCGTAGACATCATCTACTTCCGTGGCCGGTGCTACTCCTTCTATGCCAATTCTACCATTTAACTCGAGGATCTCCATTCCTTTGAACACATTCCTTCTTTTGAACGACAGGTTGTAGAACGGTCCTGGAAAACCTTGCGTAACATTAATACCTACCTCATTGGACCACTGATATCTACTCAGCGGACTCGTATAAATGTTGGCCACCAAAGCGCCTCCAGTAGAATCATAGTTAATATTTATAAAGCGAAATATATCCAGATTGGCCAGCTGACGTTGAGTGGCAAACGTATTCTCTTTGTTGTACAGGCTATCTTTTTCCAAGAACACACGTCTGCCTAATACTTTTTTATTGTAAAGGCGCTTAAAGTAGCGATAGTTAACCCCGTCAAAATTTTCACTTTGTCGCAGGCTATCCGGTAACACCTTCAAATTGGCATCGGTAACGAAATTTATTGAATCCACGTGAAATATTTTATGGTAACCTCGCGTAGGATTGTTAATCCGGGTTCGGATACCTACGTTAAATGATCCTTTAAATGCAGTATCTACATCGAATGAAATGTACTGTTTGCTAAAATCAAAGTAGCCATTGTTTTTTAATAGCCGGTCGATCCGGTCGCGCTCTTTGGTTATGATGCTCTGGTCATAATTAGCTCCCTTCTTTAGTAAACTAGCTCCAGCCTTCGATCTTAGTACTGCTAAAACGGAAGAGTCCTGTGCTTGCGTGAATAACGTATCTATAATGTAGGGCCGATTTGGCGTGATCTCGTAAAAGACTTTAACCTTTTTTTTCTGTCGCTTCACCGTAGTATCGATCTGCGCATTGAAATAACCTTTACTGGATAAGTACAATTTGAACCTTTCGATATTTTGCTCGGTCGAGCGCTTGCTGTAAACGGTTACGGGTTCGCCCCATCGCATCCATACATTGCCTTCTTCAATATTTTTATCTTGACGCGCTATCTTTTTTTCTTTTTTGCGCCGAAGACGTCGTATTTGCCTTTGTTTACCCGAGTCTAGTAAAGCGATTTTTTCGTTGAAATGCCCTCGGATCTCGTCCTTTTTAGCTTCATACTTGTCGATAGCGTAGCGCTTTGTACCATGATAATAAAACCAGACGTAAGGCGAAAAGGGTATGATGGGAAATCGTCGGTTAGGGCTTTGATCGTAAAGATTGGATAGCTCCTCGGTATCGATACCTTTAGGAGCGTCGATTTTTTGTTTATAAAGAAGTTTTTGGTCTTCTTTCAGGTATCTCGTTCCTAGGCAGCCACTAACCAACAAGGAGGTAAAAAGTACGAGAGGATAGCGGAGAATTAATCTCACGAGCAACAAAAAATTATGGTATCCAGAACACTTACGAAGTTCATTAAATCACTACAATTAAAAAAATACCGAAAACTTGAACAGCTTTTTTTGGTCGAAGGGGAAAAAAGCGTAGTGGAAGTTCTACGGTCTACGTTTAAGGTACAACAGCTATTTGTCACGCTAGAGTTTCAAAAGCAATATCAAGCGTTGCTCAGTGCGAACGAGCTAACCGTAGTTAGTGAACGAGAGCTAGCAAGCTTGGGAAGCTTCAAGAGCAATAATAGTGCCTTGGCGGTGGTGAAAATGGCCAAGCAGGTAGGCTTAAACGTAGACCAAGGGTTTAGTATTGCCCTGGATAGTGTAAATGACCCGGGGAATCTGGGAACCATCATCAGAATAGCAGACTGGTATGGCATTGATAAAATAATTGCTTCAAAAGATACCGCTGATCTTTATAACCCCAAAGTAATTTCGGCTTCAAAGGGCTCTTTTACCAGGGTGAGAGTTCACTACGTGGATTTGAAAACGTACCTGCAGAAGTTGGACATGCCTATTTACGGTGCCTTTATTTCAGGAGAAAGTATACATGATGTGAAGTTCGAAGAAAGTGGTGTGATCGTAATGGGTAATGAATCTCAGGGTATATCCGATGAGGTAAATGGATGTATATCAAAACGAATTAGCATACCGAAATTTGGTGGGGCCGAATCACTGAACGTTGGTGTAGCTACGGCGGTTATTTGTGATAATCTAAAGCGATCGCTGACATGAAGATGGAATCGCCAAAGCCGTAGCTTGAAGTGGAAGCATGAAAGAATAGTTAAGTAAATGCTTAAATGACGCGTAAAGTGCCCTTGATTTTGGGGTAGGCCTAAGGCGCTAAAAACGCGCATAGACGTGGCCAGAGAAGGCTTTTTGCAACGTAGAGGTAATCGAAAAAAGACTGCCTTATTACCAATGGAGGCTACTACAACTTAATCCGGGTGGAGTCGTCTACATCTACTCGACTAGCAGCTGGCTTATCAATCTCGTTTGTTATTTCGTTCATTTTACCGTTCCAATATACTTTCATTTCGGCTCGCTGCTTAGAATCGGTCAGTTTTCCTGATGAAAACTGATTACCGTTCTGTTTTTACCCTTTCCGATTATCCGCACTTGAACGATAGAAATATTTCCCCAGTCTTCCTTTTTCCAATGCATACGGATGTGCGAATTAGGTTTAAAGACGCTCACAAACCCCTCAATGCCAGCTTTTGTCCGATAATTTTTTTTGGGTTCAAGTTCAGTTTTAAGTTCGCCAAGCCAAATTTCCAGTCCTATGTTTGAGAACATAAAGTCCCAGGCATGTTGTTTTGACACGGAAAAAGTTCTTTGAAGTCCGAACTGAAAGCCAACATCTTTAGTTTTACCGACTGGATTTACCATTTTCGATTTTTTAACGTTCTGAAACAAATGCAGTTGCATCTATTTCGATAAGATAATCAGGATTCACAAGGCCTGCCACAAAAAGGACGGTTACAATCGGTGGCTTTGAAACTTCCTTTAAGAATTTCTGGGAAACTTCAAATCCTTTTTTTAAATCCTGACCTTGCACCATGTAAATGTTCAATTTTACCAAATCCTTGAAGTTGGCTCCAGAAGACTTTAAGGCGGTCGCTAAATTTTTCATTACCTGTTCGGTTTGTGCCGCAATATCGTTTTTACCCACTAATTCCGCATTCTTGTCTACCGCATTTTGTCCACCTACATAAATAGTCTTTCCGCTTCCTCTGGTGATTACGATTTGTGAAAAAGCAGGATTTTTGAGAAGTCCTTTTGGGTTTATATACTCCGTTTTGTTTTCCATTCTTCTGCTCACCGGTTTTATTTTGTTGAACTGATTTTTGGTTTAACTTGACACGGGTTTGATTACTCCTGCAATTCCCGTAAATCTACCGGAACTACACGCGAAACCCCTTGCTCTATCATAGTAATGCCATAAATAATGTCTGTACTTGACATAGTACGTTTATTGTGCGTAACGATAATGAATTGGCTGTCTCTACTAAAGGTTTTGATGATTGTATTGAACTTGTCAATGTTGGCATCATCCAAAGGGGCATCCACTTCATCGAAGATACAGAATGGAGCGGGTTTCAGCAGATAGATGGCGAATAGCAACGAGGTTGCCGTTAGCGTTTTTTCTCCTCCTGACAGTTGATTAATGGTTAAGGGTCGCTTTCCTTTAGGTTTGGCGATGATCTCGATGCTGGACTCAAGTGGATTTTCAGGATCGCTGAGCCGCAAGTCACAATCATCTTCTTCGGTGAAAAGCCCTCTAAAAACTTCCACGAAGTTGGTTTTGATCTTGTTGTAGGCATCCAAGAAAGTTTCTCGGGCTACATGGTCTATTTCTTCAATAGTAGTCAAGAGAGATTCTTTGGCTTTTAAAAGATCGTCTCGCTGCAAGGTGATAAAGTCGTTGCGTTCTTTTATCTCATGATAAGCTTCCATGGCCATGGGGTTAATGGCCCCCATACGATCTAACTTATCTTTCAGCTTTTCTACTTGAGCTTGTAGTTCTTCTTCATTAAGTTCTACAGGTTTCTCGTCGCCTAGGAGATCATCGAGATTTACGCTAAACTCAACTGATAAGCGCTCCTTGACCGAAGTAAGTTCAAGTTTCGTTTCATTTAGCTTATTCTGGAGCTCCATGAGTAAGGTGTCTATTGCCTCTCGAGAGCGTTGAACTTCTCGCTCACTCTTATCTATTTCTTCTATTTTACCCCGGGCCGAATAATAGTCTTTTTCCGCCTCATTGACTCCGGCTTCAATGCCCTCCTTTTCCGTATACATAGCTATTAGCTGGTCGTCATTGATCTCGCTTTTCTCTAGCAACTGCCTGATCTCAGCTTCGTTAGACTGCAATTCATTTTTGTTCCTTTCAATTCTATCCGAGCTATGTTTAAAAGCTTCCTCCTTATAATCAATCTCCTGACTGATACTAGTGACGCGGTTCTCTTGCTGATGGAAGAATATATTTTGCTGATTGTAGGCGGCGGAACGTTCACTCAACAAGCCCGACTGTTCGCTCAATTCGGATTCCAAATGCGCTAGTTTAGCGTCAAATGCTTGCAAATCTTTTTCCACATCTTCGGAACGAGGCTTACTTTTTGAGATTAGATCGGTTAGTTCTTCTATTTTGGTAAGAATATCCTCTTTGCGAACATCTGAGGCCGAAAGCATTTCGTTGAACTGCTCTTGCTTTGTTTTCACGGAAACGTGCTCTTGGTTCAGCTGATTGATCTCCTCTTGGAGTTCAGCGATGAACCCTTTGTATTCATTTGACCTCAGTTTATCCAACTGCTGCTGATTTTCCGCCAAGCTTTGTTCGACTTCGGTTTTCTTGGTAGTAAGCGTCTTGATCTCTTTTTCCAGCTTTTCCAGGTTTTTGGCCCGGCCTATCTTCTTACCCTCAAAAAGCCCTACCGAACCTCCGGATATACTGAACTTGCGTTTTGTGACCTTACCATTTTTAGTGATGAAAATATTATCGCTTCGAGGAATATCATGATAGTCTCCCTCAAACAAGTAAACTCTATCAAGAATATGTGCCATTAGCTTTTTGTACTTGGCATCGTATTCTATGATTTCCGTAGCTGGAAATGCATTGTCATAAAGCGACGTAGCTGCGGGTGTGAAATGATCAAAGGTATCGAGCACAAAAAAGTGAGCTTTGCCTCGTGCTGCCTCACTTAAAATGTTGACCGCCTCATACGCGTCTGCTTCTGTATCAACAATGTAATAGTTCAAGTAAGGTTCCAGATAGTTTTCAATCGTAACCCGGTATTCCTCATCGCAAGTCAAAATATCCGATAGGAGGGGAGCATTCTTTTTCCAGTCTGTTTTTTTCTTCAGAAATTTGATGGCCTCCGGAAACCCTTCCAGACTTTCTACTAATGACTTCGTGAGGTTATATTCGTTTTGTTTGGCATCCAATTTCCGATTCAATTGGGTGGCCTCCTCGCGAATAACTTCAATTGTCCTTGTCACAGACTTAATACGGCTATTGTGTTCCTCCTCAACTACTTTGAGCTTATCAAGCTCCTTTATTTTAACTGAAAGCTCCTGAGACAATGAAGTCGCCTTTTTCTCAAATTCAATGAGGCTGGCGTTTCTTTCGCTGCTGTCTGAAGCCGTTCTCTCAAGTTCCTGCTTCAATGAAGATAGCTGAAGTTCGTGTAGCTCCACCGATTTTTTAAGTTGATAAGCTTCTTCTTGTCTATTCTTCTGAATTTTTCTGAGTGTATCCGTCTCTTCTTGAATTTGGCTTGTCTTAAGCTTTTGCCTTTCGTAATCTTCTTTGAGAGATTCTAGTTTAGTAGCTAACTCCAGCAGTTGCTTATCAGCTGACGACATTTCCTGTTTCAAGCTCTCGATGCTAAAAGCCGCACGATCATTACTCTTCTTGTCTTGTTCTATTTGATCTTTGAGATTTTCTGATTTGTCATTCAAGAACCGTAGTCGCTCGTTTTTGACCTTTTTGTCGCTTTCATATTGCCTGATCTTGGCGACATGGTCGTTTAATACTTTCTGGCGACTGGCCAGAGTTTTTTCTTTGATAATCAGATCAGCTTTGGCTTTTTCTAGCTGAGCTTCTTTGTCCTTGACCTGTTTGTTGAGACCTATTTTTTTATCGTTTTCAAGCTCAATGTGTTGAGTAAGCTTTTGATAGCGAGAGGTATAGTTACTAACGGTCAACTTTGCCAACTCAACGCTTGAAGCTTTATATTCTTCTTTTAGTTTGTAATACTTTTCGGTCTGCTTGGCCTGCCGCTCAAGCGATTTCATGTTTTTTTCGATCTCAAACAGTAAATCCTCAACCCGGTCCAGGTCTCCATCCGTGTCTGCAAGCTTTTTGAGAGTTTCTTTTTTTCGCTTTTTAAACTTAGAGATACCTGCTGCCTCTTCGAAAAGACCACGTCTGGAGTTGTCCTTATCATTAAGGAGATCATCTACCATTTTCAATTCGATAATAGCATAACTATTAGAAGCAATACCGGTATCCAGGAATAAATTAGTAATATCCTTAAGGCGACACGTAACGCCGTTTAATAAATATTCGCTATCTCCGTTGCGGTAATATCTGCGGGTAATAGTAACCTGAGAGTATTCGGTCGGTAAAAGATTTTTGGTGTTATTAAACGTGAGTGCAACTTCTGCCAGTTGGGTCGGTTTTCGTTTTTTGGTTCCGTTAAAAATGACATTCTCCATCTTTTCGGAGCGCAGTGTTTTACTGCTTTGCTCACCCAAAACCCAGCGGATAGCGTCTACAATATTGGATTTACCGCAGCCGTTAGGGCCTACAATGCCCGTTATGCCCTCATCAAAGTTGATGGTGACTTTGTCTCCAAAACTCTTAAAACCTTTGATTTCAAGCTTAGCTAACTGCATAGAATCGAACCCCTAGTTTGAATAATTGAAAAAGATTCAAATTTATTATTTTTAAAAGCTATTATGCAAGTGTTGTTTGATAGTCTTTTGACTCCAAAGTTCGATTTGAATTCGGCAGATGCAGGCCCTACAAGCCGTAAACCTTGGGCTTTAGCCGGAAAGCCGTTCAAGCCAAAACCTTGGCCCTATATTCCAGACCCCCGGCCCCAAAATCCAGCCACTGGCTAACAACACCAAAGATCACCCTGTGCCCCCTTGGTTCTCTTCTATGAGCTCAATACCCTCTGCCCACGGCCCTTGCTAATTAAATCATTAATCCTATTTTTGTTTACTATGGATGATATTCAACTGTTGGTCTACATTCTTATCGTAGCTTTTGGTATTTTCAGTCGCTTTTTAAAAGCCAAAAAGAAAAAGCCGAAATCGCAGGCATCCTCTGAGGCCGAAACGACCTCTAAAAAGCCTGCGGTTTCTTTCGAGGAGTTACTAAAAGAGTTCACCGGGGAAAGTTCCAATGAGCCCGAGCCTGAAGAAGTTTACGAACCCAAGAGGAAAGGTCCTAAGCCGGCGGCAGTAGAATACGATGATGATGAAATCCAGCAACGCTACCAGGAATCGCTGAAAAAAGCTGAGTCGTACGAATCTCAATCACAAAAGAAAGCAAAGGATGCTTTACCTACGGAAAAATTCACCCATTTTAGAGGGTATGACGACGTTGAAAAAGAAGAAGTAGAGAGTGAATTCCTCACTTTTTTACGAGAAGAGGATGGTCCCCGCAAAGCGATTATCTTGGGTGAGATTTTGAATAGGAGATATTAGGAGTCCCAAACAATTCAGAGTTAATTTTGTTCAAAAAAATTTTTAAAACTTACAAGTGGCGATGTAAGTTTTACTTGCTGTTTGAAGAATTTATCTTCTCATCTATCCAAAAATCGTTATATTATATTAATAATTATATACTTTATAAATAAAATATAATGTACTTTTCGCGCAGCAATTGACCATTTTTTTATACTATTTATGCTTTAATTTGAAACTAACTTATAGTTAAAAATTGTCAGTTGGTTTATATTCGTTACTCCTTTTATGTGGTTAAAAACGGTTTGCTTTTAATAGCTTTCCTTTTGCCTTGGTGGGAGGTTAGGTCTCCTCTACCTCATTGTTACTTAGTATGTTTTACGGTCGTACTTGCGAGTAGAAATGCTGCGACTTTTCGGTTAAGTCAGCAAAGTGTATGTCATAGCTCCGCCCGCCGAGAATCGTTGACGAGCTTTGGGCACAAATCAGAAAACCTAGGAGGGATACAATGAGGCATACTACAAGTCCTATTTTATACCTCTTGACCTGGCCTAAGGCACTTTTTATTTCATTCTTGTTGTTTCTAGCGTCCCTCTCTATTTACGCGCAGCAAATTACTACTATTATTCCGGTTACTGCCGGCAAGGCCTCAGGAGGGGGCTATTTCCCCATGGAACGAGCCTTTGACAGCCAGCCTACCTGGGACAACGGAGCCCAAACTCCTGTAGGCGGTGCTGGAGGAGACCGGGCACCTGCTTATGGCAATAGAGAGGGCTATATTGACTTCGGCCCCAATTACGCTACCCTACGTATTACTTCCTCCTGGACTCTTTATATGCCTTGGAGCCCAGGAGACCAAACTCCTCATGCGCAGGTATGGTGGGACGATGACAACGATAATATTAACGATGATGGAACCATAGAAACACGCCTTAGTTTTAACAGCGCGCAAGGACTTCCCAATGCTGGTGGGGAGCTTTGGGTCCGAGATGGAGATTTCAGCGCAGATCCGATCATCCCGGCTGGGCGATATCTCATTTGTAAAGCACCGGCATCCATGACGAACAGAGCTAAAGAATATGCCCTAGTGGGGTATGTATTTGATGCTTTGAATGTTCCCAGCAATCTACTGGCTTCGAACGCGACGGCGACAATGATTGAATTAACCTGGACAGACAATTCGACCAATGAAACAGGTTTTGAAGTCGAGCGAAGTACCAGCTCAGGATCTGGCTTTGAGCGTATCCACACTTCTTTAGTTGATGAAACCGCATTTACAGACACCGGTCTATGGCCTAATACAACTTACTACTATCGATTAAGGGCTAGTAATGCAGACGGCTATTCAATGTATAGCAATGAATTGATGGTATCTACAACGTTATCCGAAGAAACTGAATTTTTGATCAACGGGACACCGGCCGTGGTTGCATCGTTTACTACTGATCAGGATGATGGCACTTTTCAGATTATCGATAACCAATCTACCCTGTTCTTACAAGGTAACAGCTGGAAGCAGGCAGCCTTCAACTATGTTCTCACGCCGAATACAATCTTGGAACTAGACTTTAAGAGCACCGATGAAGGGGAGATTCAGGGCATAGGCTTTGATAATGACATTACGCAAGACCAGCAAAAGATCTTCCAATTGTATGGTGCTCAAGTTTGGGGTATCCAGTCGTATAATGACTATTCGGGCTCAGATTGGAAGCATTATGTAATTAGGGTAGGTGATCATTTTACGGGCAGCATTGATCGATTAGTTTTTGTAGGCGATGAAGATCGAACTGGAGCTAACCAAAATGGATATTTTCGAAATATCAGCGTGTATGAAGAGAATAACCATGACAGCCGGAGCAACGCCCTACTATTATCTGATCTTACTCATTGGCAATCTTCCCCCGAAATCTACACTAATGCAGCAGCCACGAATGACGGACCGACCCCCAGTGTATATACTACGCTGGGCAATAATGTTTGGTTCAAATTTCAAGCCCAGACCAATGGCATTCAGATAAAGCTCAATCTTTGCTCGCTAGCTTCAGATGGCTTTATAATGGGCCTTTTCGATGCGAGTGACCATGAGGTGGATGCCAGCCGGTTTAATATGGGTTCTGTATTGTCGAGTAATCAACTGGTGCCCGGAGCATGGTATTACTTATCCGTAGGCA
>JBCCIX010000010.1:0-24427 GCA_039028075.1 Bacteroidota bacterium
ACTTATAGCTGAGCTGGGAGATGATGATCTTATTGACAAGGAATTAGCAGAATGTCTTTACGCCGGAATAATGACGGACACCGGAAATTTTAAACATCCGAATACTACACGGCACGTATTTGACGTATGTGCACAATTAGTGCATCATGGTGCCGATACTGCGCACGTCGCCAAGCTTATTTACGATTCCAACTCAGTAAACAGGGTTAAATTTCTTGGCTTTGCGTTAAGTGAGCGACTAACTATACTTCCTGAATACAATACTGCCTATTTTGCTATTAGTAAGGAAGACCTTGAACGTTTTGATTCAAAGACCGGAGACACCGAAGGTTTAGTTAATTATGCGCTATCGATAGAGGGAATAAAATTTGCAGCCCTACTTGTTGATCGATCTGTGATGATTAAAATTTCGTTTCGCTCTATCGGCGATTTCTCGGTCAGCGAATTCAGTAGATTGCATTTTGAAGGTGGAGGGCACAAAAATGCCGCAGGTGGTAAGTCTGATTTGTCACTAGCAGCTACAGTAGAGAAATTTGAGAGGCTACTGGCAGGTTACAAAAATCAATTATCACATCATATTAAAACATACGCTTAATGAGAACCTTATTGAATGGATTAATGCTGTTGGGAACAGTTCTATTTTTCACTTCATGTGGAGAAAGTGAATTAACGGCAAAAAATGGGCTTAAATACAAGCTGCTTCAAGCCGGTGACGGTGATTTTGCTAAAAACGGAGACTATTTATTGGTAAATATGCAATACAAGGATCAAAATGATTCTATCTGGTTTAGCAATTCCGACATTGGTTATCCTCAACCTCTGGTAAAGGATTCAACCTGGCAGAGTTCGCCGGAGGGAAGTATTTACCCAGTGCTTGCTGATTTAAAACAAGGTGATAGCGTAGAATTTTCCATAACAAGCAGGGATTTTTATAGCAAAACGGTGAGGTCACCGATGCCTCCACAAGTAGATTCAACGGCCGTATTGACATTTAATCTCGGAGTAGAGAATGTTTTTGATCAGCAGGGATTTATGGCTTGGCGACAACAGCAACAACAAAGGTCAATTGCGAAACAGCAAGAACAAGCCATTAAGCAGAAGGAGGAAGATTTGGCAACGATCGCTACTTATCTTGAAGAGAATAATATTAAGGCCCAAACCACAGAAACGGGCTTGAGTTATGTTATTACCGAGGAAGGTGAAGGAGAAAGAGCAACTAGTGGATCTTTATTAAGGGTAAATTACATTGGAAATGTGCTTAATGGAGGCATTTTCGATACAAATAACGAGGAAATGGCCAAGGAAAAAGGTCTCTTCGATAAAAACCGTACCTATGGACCTTTCGAATTTAAATTAGGTGCCGGAGGAGTCATAAAAGGGTGGGACGAAGGTTTTGCACTTTTAAAACAAGGGTCCAAGGCTACTTTTTACATTCCGTCCGGCCTGGCCTATGGGCCTCGACAGCGAAGTGCAGTGATTTTGCCGAATTCTATTTTGGTTTTTGATGTTGAGTTAGTTGAGATCGTTAAATAAAATTGATGAGAAAAATTCAGTTTTGTCTTTTACCTTGTTTTTTTGCAGTTATTTTAAGCGGATGTTTCGACTCGGATGACGATTTTTTTGATAGCAACGCACAGTATCAGGAAGATCTGCAAACGATAGATGCCTTTTTAGCTTCTAATGGAATTAGTGCACAAGTAGATGATGTAACAGGGATTAGATTTGTAATTAATAATGTTGGTACGGGTTTACAGCCTTATGTCGCGGATTCACTTACGGTATCTTATGTGGGTAAGGTACTGGCAGATGAATCAACCTTTGAAACAGTTGAAAATGAAAAGCGTAGTGTTGGATCTTTATTACAGGGCATCATCACGTCAATCACGAAAATAAGAGAGGGAGGATCAGTAACTGCTTATGTACCGTCACTTTATGGATTTGGCAATGTAGAAGGAGAAGGTGTTCCAGCTAATTCCCCGCTCATTTACGAAATTGAATTTCATGCCTTGCATTCCCAGCGGCTTTTTGGCGATTTTGCTGAGATAGATACTTCTTTAGACAACAGAGGGATTAATCCTGAGATCCATCCAAGCGGAATTCGATTCGTCCTTGAACAAGGTTCGGGGCCAAGCCCATCAATAAATAGCAACGTAACGGTTACCTATGAAGCCCGCTTGCTAGGCACTTCTGAAGCAGTAGACGCTGGCCAGTCACGTCAGTTTAGTTTACAAGGGCTTATTCTGGCCTGGCAGATCATGATACCGGAAATTCAGCAGGGGGGCGATATCACTATTTACGTGCCATCATCTTTTGCGTACGGATCACGAGGCCAGGGAGAAATTCCACCTAACGCAAATTTGGAATTTGATATTGAATTAATACAGGTTGATTAATGCAAATTTGCTTTGCTACCAATAATCAAAACAAAGTAGAGGAAATTCAGGCTATGCTGCCGGACTCTATTCAACTTTTGAGCTTAAGTGAAGTTGGTTGTAACGAAGAGTTGGCGGAAAATCAGAATACGCTTGAGGGCAATTCTCATCAAAAGGCAGAGCATGTACATAAAACTTACGGTGTAGCTTGTTTTGCCGATGACACCGGGTTAGAAGTATTTGCTTTAGACGGTGCACCTGGCGTTTTTTCAGCCCGATATGCCGGTATTGAGCGAGATAGTACGGCTAATATGGAGTTATTGCTGCGCAATCTTGAGGGAAAAGAAGATAGAAAAGCTCAGTTTAGGACCGTGATCACTTTTGTAAGCCAGGAGGGCAAGACCAAGCAGTTCGAAGGCGTAGTACAAGGTATCATAACCCATAAAGCTCATGGCAGTCAGGGCTTTGGCTATGATCCAATTTTTAAACCCAAAGGAAAGGACAAAACATTTGCGCAAATGACGCCCTATGAGAAAAATGCTATCAGTCATCGTGCTGTGGCGGTTGAGAAGTTAGTAAGATACTTAACCAAGTTCTCCTGATGAATACCCTCCTTATGGGAATTACAGGCGGCAGTGCTTCCGGAAAAACTATGTTTCTGAACAGTCTGTTGCATCGTTTTGATAAAGATGACCTGTGTATCATAAGTCAGGATAACTACTATCTCCCAAGAGATCAGCAGCCGCTAGATGAAAATGGCGTAAAAAATTTTGATACGCCTCAGGCAATTGATCATAAGGCATTTGGTAGTGACCTTAGAAAGATTAAATCAGGAGAGCCCTTTAAACGAGAAGAATATACCTTTAACAACCCGAATGTAGTTCCTCAAATGCTGGAATTTCTTCCGGCGCCTATAGTAGTGGTGGAAGGGCTGTTTGTGATGCACTTTGAAGAGATTAACAGTCTGTTGGATATTAAGATCTTTATTGACGCCAAAGCCCATGTGAAGCTCAAACGCAGAATTATAAGGGATAAGATGGAGCGTGGGTACGACCTTGATGATGTACTTTACCGGTTTGAAAGGCACGTAATGCCCAATTATGACCAGTATTTAAAGCCTTTGAAAGAAAAGGCTGACATCATCATCCCCAATAACGATAATTTTAGTAAAGCGCTTGATGTACTCAGCGGTTTTATGAAGGCCACGCTGCACAAGAGTTAGTTGTTTTCTTTTGTAGAATAAGTAAATTAGTGGCGTAAAATGAAGGCGCAAGAATCAATAGTAAAAAGTAAGAGAACGCTTGGTATAGTTCTAGCTGTGCTCGCAGCAGTGTCCGTTTTGTTTTCACAAGGCTTTTACTTCAGTTATCTGGAATCAATAGATACTGAAGCCGTTGAGCACACCGATGAGCACGGGGAAGATATTCCTGTCGTCAAGATGACTCAGGACGCGGTCATGACGATGGCTCAAATTTCTATTCACCAGGTTCTCGACTATTTAGGAGATATTTCGATAACCGAGGCAATTATAAAAATTGCTGTTCCAAAAAGTTTGC
This sequence comes from Bacteroidota bacterium, assembly GCA_039028075.1. Lineage (GTDB taxonomy): Bacteria > Bacteroidota > Bacteroidia > Cytophagales > Cyclobacteriaceae > Fulvivirga. The sequence goes on from JBCCIX010000010.1 coordinate 3,929, forward strand.
GGCTGGACGGATACTTTACGACTTTATTTAACATTATAATTTCACCAAACGCCCCCTAGTCTCAGGCAAATCACGCGTCTCTAATGTCCCCGGGAGGGGTCTTTTTTAATTTAAGAATTCATTAATAGTTATTGTCATGCAAAATAAAGGAGCTGTTGTAGTTCTAACTTTAGTTATAACCCTTTTATGTGTTTATTATCTATCATTCACATTTGTTTCCCGGTCAATAAATCAGGATGCAGTTGACTTTGCCACCGACACCAATGGTGTGGTAGACTTGTCGAAAAAGCAGGCTTACCTGGATTCAATCTGGAATTTACCTGTTCACAATCTTTTTGGAGCGGAATATACGTACAAAGAGGTTAAAGATACCGAGCTTAATCTAGGGCTTGACTTGCAGGGAGGAATGCACGTCACGCTAGAGGTTTCTCCCGTTGATATCTTAAAAGGTTTAAGTGGAAACAGCGATGATCCTTCATTTAATCAGGCTATTTCAATGGCTCGGGAAAAACAAAAAAGCAGTCAAACTCCATTCGGCGATTTGTTCTACGAGTCTTACACAGAAGTAGCGGATCGTCCGTTGGCGGATATCTTTGCGACAGCGGCCAATCGTGGTCGTATTAGCCGTGGAGATGATGACGCTGATGTAATGGAGATCATCAATAAGGAGATTGAAGACGCTATTGATCGGTCTTTTATCATACTACGTACCCGTATAGATCAATTTGGTACCTCACAGCCTAATATCCAGAAGTTACCGGGAACCGGTAGAATACAAATTGAAATTCCCGGTGCTGATAATCCGGAGCGGGTTCGAAAGTTATTGCAAGGTGTGGCTAAGCTTGAATTCTGGGAAGTCGCTGAAATTCAGGAATACAATAGTTCATTGATAGCTATTAACGAGATGTTGGTTAAGGAACAAAATGCCGCGAGGGCATTGAACCTGGACAGCGTAGGTAATGATCTGTTAGGTGCTGATACTTCTACCGAAAGCCTGGGGGAATTGTTAAGTAGTGATACTGAAACAGATACTACGCTGGCGGATACCACAGCTGTAGGAGGCGTACTTGACGCTGAAGATAGCGCAACCGAAGCCCAAGCCCAGCTGGATTCTTTGGTCAATTCACAATTTTCTCCGCTTTTTGCGCTAACCAAGTCGCAAGGCGAATTGATCTACGACTTGAGTGATACTGCTGAAATAGGTAAGATCATGCGCAGAGAAGATGTAAAGGCGCTACTACCCAGAACTATTAGATCTTTTTGGGAGGTAAAACCTACGGTAAATGAACAGACCGGTGAAGAATTGCTTCAATTGTATTTTGTTAGAGTGGGAAGAGGAGGTAATGCTCAGCTGACGGGTGAAGTAATTACGGACGCCAGACAAGACCTTGATGAATACGCTCGACCTAGTGTAAGTATGCAAATGAATGCCCTGGGTACAAGGGTTTGGGCTAAAATGACCAGGGAAGCAGCTAGCAAAAATCCCCAAGGAAGGATCGCGATTGTCTTGGATAATCTAGTATATTCAGCACCTTCTGTAAACGGTGAGATACCTGCCGGTAACTCTCAGATTTCGGGTAATTTCACGGTAGACGAAGCTAAAGATTTAGCTAACATTTTGAAAGCCGGTTCGCTTCCTGCCCCGACTCGTATCGTTGAAGAGGCCATAGTTGGACCTACGTTAGGTAAATTAGCCCGAAGTCAGGGAATTATCTCGATTCTCTCAGGGCTGGTAGTAGTAGTGTTGTTTATGATCGCCTATTATGCCAAAGGGGGCTTCGTAGCGAATATAGCGCTTGTATTTAACATCTTTTTTATACTTGGCATCCTTGCGCAATTAAATGGAGCGCTTACACTTCCCGGTATTGCTGGCATTGTGTTGACTATTGGGATGTCTATTGACGCGAATGTGCTGATTTTCGAGCGTATTCGTGAGGAAATGAGGAATGGCATTAAGCTCAGGGAAGCGATTACCACCGGTTATAAAAAAGCTTTTAGCTCTATTGTTGATGCAAATTTAACCACACTTCTTACCGCATTTATCCTCTATATTTTAGGGCAAGGCCCGATCAAAGGATTTGCGATTACCCTGATTATCGGTATTTTCTGTTCGTTTTTTTCAGCGGTATACATCACTAGAGTCGTGGTAGAATGGATGACTAGAAAGGGAGATGAAAGTAAAGTCTCATTTAAAACGCCGCTATCTGCAGGATTACTCTCAAGCCTTGGCATTGATTTCATGGGTAAACGACGTATAGCTTACTTGTTTTCAATCATCTTTATTACAGTTGGAGTAGCTTTAACTGGTATCCAAGGACTAAATTTAGGCGTTGACTTCCAAGGGGGACGCTCTTACATTGTCAACTTTCAAAACCCTGTCGAAGCCACGGAAATGAAAGTCGCACTGAGCAATAGTTTTGAAAACTCCGGAACCGAAGTGAAGAATTTCGGCGGTAATAATATTGTGAAAGTGACTACGTCTTATCTTATCAATGATGAATCTGATGAGGCGGATGAAAAAGTAAAAAAAGCTTTAATCTCTGGTCTTGAAGGGTTTACTAACCTATCCTACACGGAAAACGAGGCACAGTTAGATGAAACCCGATTTATCATTTCTGGCTCCTCAAAAGTGGGCCCTACAATTGCCGATGATATTGAAAAGTCATCCTATGAGGCGGGTATATTTGCCATTGTTATTATATTCTTATATATACTGATCAGATTTAGAAAATGGCAATTCAGTACGGGCGCCATTATAGCTCTTGTACATGATACGGCTTTTGTTATTTCTGCGTTTGCCATCGCGGGGTTATTTGGAGTAAAGTATGAAGTAGATCAGGTGTTTGTTGCTGCGCTGCTGACTATCATCGGGTACTCTATAAATGACACGGTTGTGGTGTTTGATAGAATTCGAGAGTTTCTGAATTTGGGCACAAGCACGGACCGTCAGCAAGTATTTAATACCGCTATCAATGGTACATTAAATCGTACTTTAATTACATCAGCTACCACTTTGATAGTAGTTTTAATTCTTTTTGTATTCGGCGGTGAGGTGTTAAGAGGTTTTTCATTTGCATTGCTAGTCGGAATTTTGGTAGGAACGTACTCTTCGGTGTTCATTGCATCACCTGTGGTTGTTGATCTTGATAAGAAAAAGATTGAGTAGGTGTTTAAAAAGGTGAAATCAGTAAAATTATCCACCAACTTGCCGTTAGCTTTATTGTTATAGCCGTTAACTAGGCGTAATGTCTGTTGCAAATCGGGCAGTATGTTTAGTTTTGCATACTTTTAAACCATAAAAACAACCAGAAATGAATCATAACAGTAACATGAGGCTATTTACATTACTAATTGGCTGCGCGGTATTGGCCTGTTCAGCACCGAAACAGGAAGAGTCTTCGGATACAGTGGTCGTAGAAGAGGTGGCCCCTGCGGCAATCACTATTTCAAAGGTAACAGGATCTCCTGAATACGCTAATGCTGCACTCACAATGACTTCACCTGATGGGTCGCCTTTAGATACAGGGGCGGTAAATTTCACCTTTACCGTTGAAAATTACGAATTGGGAGCGCAAACCGCTGATGCTTCGACGAAAGGTCTTGCAAATTCCGGAAAAGGCCAGCATATTCATTTGATTGTTAATAACGATCCCTATTCTGCCCACTATGAGCCACAGTTCGAAAAAGAACTGGAGGAGGGCAGTCATGTTTTACTGGCGTTTCTTTCAAGGTCATATCATGAGTCTGTGAAAAACCCAAGTGCTTTTGTTGTCAAACAGGTTACCGTAGGGAGTCCTGAGGCAGTGAAGGAGGTGGATTTTGAAGCCCCTCATCTGTTTTACAGTCGTCCTAAGGGAACGTACTCAGGAGACGATACCAAGAATCTACTCCTTGATTTTTACTTGTTGAATGTTACCCTATCACCGGATGGATATAAGGTTCGAGCTACCATAAACGATCAAGAATTTACCATAGAGGAATGGGCCCCGTACCAATTAGAAGGTCTCCCGTTGGGCGAAGTAAGCGTAAAACTTGAGCTTTTGGATGCTGACGGTAATAATGTTCCCGGACCATTTAATGCTGTTGAAAGAACGGTTACATTAACAGAATAGCCGGCCAAGGCTACAAAAGTCTTCAATCTGAATGATTCATAAACTTGCTGCTGCAAGCCCAAAGCGTTTCAATCTCAGGTATTTATGAACATTTTGGTACTCAATAGAATTCATTCAGGCCAAGGCTTTTGTAGTCTTATTTCATCAGTACTTTTTCCAAAAGTTAGGATTGAAAAGAATAAGTACGGTGAAGAGTTCTAGCCTTCCGAGCAGCATCAAAAAGGAAAGCACCCATTTTCCGAACGGTGTTATCGACGCAAAATTGTTAACTGGTCCAACATCACCCAGGCCAGGGCCTATATTTCCCAATGTTGTTGCTACCGCACCAAGTGTTGTATCAAATTCTTCACCTGTAAACGAGATAAGAAACACGCCTACACCAAAAGTCAATAAGTAGATCATTATGAAGGCCAGCACATTATATGTAATGTCTCTATTAACGGCCGAGTTATTTAATCTTACAGGGATGATGGCAGCCGGATGAAGTTGCCTCTTCATCTCCAAAAAGCTGTTTTTGAAAAGCAATGTATGGCGGACCACTTTTATACCCCCGGAGGTAGAACCGGCAGATGCTCCTAAAAACATAAGCAAGAAAAATATGATAGTAACAAAAGGAGCCCAAGTGGTATAATCAGCGGTTACGTACCCCGTAGTGGTTATTACTGATACTACTTGAAATAATGAATCTCTAAAGGAACGTTCAAAACCTTCCCAATCACGGACAAAAACAAAGAAGGAGATTACTACGGCTAAAAGCGTTACGATTAGGAAGTACATCCTAAATTCTTCATTGGCCCATACTTTTCTAAACCTTCCTTTTAAGCCATAATACGTGATGGTGAAATTCGTTCCCGCCAAAAACATAAACACGATGATCACATATTGTATATAGGCAGAGTCGTAATGGGCGATACTATCATTTTTTGTAGAAAAGCCTCCTGTGGCCATAGTAGTTAAACCATGATTCAGAGCATCGTAAAACGTCATTCCACCGGCCATTAGTAACACTGTCTCTGCCACTGTTAATCCAAGGTAAATTAACCAAAGTCTTTTCGCTACATCTTTAATCCGGGGCTTCATCTTATCAGGGCTGATCCCCGGAGCTTCGGCAATAAAAAGTTGCATCCCTCCAATACCCAGTAAAGGAAGGATTGCCACAGCCAGTACTATGATTCCCATACCGCCTATCCACTGCGTAAGGCTTCGCCAAAACAGAATACCTTTTGGCGAGCTTTCTATATCAGTTAAGATGGTAGCACCAGTGGTGGTGAAACCCGAAATGGTCTCAAAAAAAGCATCGGTAAAAGCGGGAATAGTTCCTGAGAAAATGAAGGGTAGGGTACCAAACAAGGACATGAACAACCATCCTAATGTTACTATTAAATAGCCATCTTTTTTTTTGAGCTCTTTACTCTTGATTTTTTTTGTGCTAAACCAAAGTAGTAGGCCGGTAATAGAAGTAATTAGTCCAGCGGCTAATATCGGTGGCCATGCTTCATCATAATAAACGGAAAAAGGTATGCATAAAAGAATAAAAGCTCCGTTTAGAGATAACAGTAAGCCAAGAATATTTGCGATGAGTCTAAGATTGAAGTGCATTACATAAAATAACTTTCCACTGCGTGGATGCACTGTGGTCTGCAAAGAACGACAACCCTATCTTTTGGTCTGAATTGAAAGTCCCCCATCGCCGTATAGCCAACGCCGTTTCTCACCACCCCTCCAATAACAGCTTCCTTGGGGAATTCCATATCCTTCACCATCCTCTCCGTTATTTTCGACTCGGCTTTCACAATAAATTCAAGTATTTCTGCATCCACACCATGGATGCTGGTAAGGTTAATGACATCTCCCTGTCTTATGTATCGGAAAATAAAATTAGCGGCGATCAGTTTTTTATTGATCATCGTATCCACACCGATATTTTGAGACAGATGGATGTAATCAATATTTTCAACGAGGGAGACGGTCTTCTTTACGTGATGATTCTTAGCAACCAGGCACGAAATAATATTCGTTTCTGAGTTTCCCGTAACGGCGATAAAAGCATCCATTTCTTGAATACCTTCTTCTTCTAATAGGTCCACGTCTCTACCATCTCCATTAATCACCATCACATTCTTAAGCTGATCAGCGAATTCGAAACATTTATCTTTATCTCGTTCTATTAGCTTTACATTAAATTTACGACTTAAGCGTTTCGCTGCGTGGAAGCCTACTTTACTACCACCAAGAATCATTATATTCTTGACACCTTGTTTCGTTTTACCGGAAAGTGAAAGTACCCTGTCCACCCCGACGGGCTGGGTGATAAAATAAGCATGATCACCTTCTAAAAATGAAGTTTCACCTCGGGGAATAATAGTTTCATTGTCTCTCAGAATGGCTACCGTAACAAAATTATAGTCCGGGTTGAGATGGGCTGTTTCGGCCAGTGTTTTACCTGCAATCGGACTGTTATCATCTACGTTAACTCCTATGAGGGAAAGTTTACCCTCATCAAAATCAAAAGTATCGGTGAGAGCGATTTCTTTTAGAAGTCGCTTAATCTCTTTTGCCGCCAGAGATTCAGGAGAAATGATTTCATCAATACCGAGTTCCCTAAGATCTAGTTTTTCCTTATTGAATAGATATTCAACATTTTCAATACGCGCCACCGTTCTTTTAGCCCCTAAATGTTTTCCTATGATGGCGGTGGTAAGATTTGTTTCCTCAGAAGATGTGACCGCTATCAGCAAATCGGCATTTTGAACATCGGCTTCATCCAGGATTTGGTAGGAGGTAGAACTTCCTTTAATAGTTCCAACGTCCAGTGACTGCGATGCCTGCTTTAAAGGATTCGCATCACAATCGATAAGTATGATATCTTGTTCTTCATAGGCCAGTAGTTTGGCTAAGTGAAATCCGACATCCCCAGCGCCAGCTATTATAATTCTCATAGGTACTAATCCTGATGCTAAAGTTAGTAGTAGTTCAGATAATCACAAACGTTAAAACATATGCTTAATCAATCCTCTACAGGCACTCGTTCCAGTCTTACACCTACAGAAATTACTTCTTTTAAGGTGTCCGGTCTCATGTAGTGCTGAAGGTATATTTTATACTTTCCTGGATTTTCAAATCTATAATTGCTTAGAAGCTTTATTCGATGATCAAAAACATCTCCAATGCCAGATCCAAAAGGCTTCCCCGTCTTGACGTCAAATAAGTTATGATTGACTAACTCTTCACGGAATACTTGACCTAGTGTATCGGTGAGCGTATACTTTACGTAAAGATTCTGAAAGGGATACGATAGGCTGTTACGTATATTGTAGAATAGGTTAGTTGGTTGTTCGATCGTAACTAGCTCAAAATCAAAACGTAATACACTATCTGAGAGCCAGGTTTTGTCCGCCAGGTCGTAATTTTTTTCATAAATGCGATGATTATCACACGCTTGGAAATGTATAACAACAAGTACTAAAAATACGGTTCGCTTCATTGGTTATGAGGTCCCTTTTTAGACCACTTTCTAGATCTTTTTCTTTTATTCTTTCTGTTTTGACCCTTAAAACCTCGGCTGAACTTTTTATCTAATCGCTCCAAATCACTATTTAATGAAGAGTCTTCTTTTCCAAGAAGATCGTCCTCAACCAGAGAAGCCGGTTTTTTGCCACTTTTATTAAGGGAAACGATATGTTTGACCCGCTCTACAGATACCGGATGCCAAGCGTTTTCGTCATCGTAACCAAACCACATGATCTTTCTAAAGATGTCAGTCTTCTGAAGTTTTGCCAGACCTTTTTCGATCTGTAATGGTCTCTCCAGGGTAGGGATTTCTTCTAATGCCTCTATGTACGTTTCAAGTTCATAATTTAAACAGCATTTTAACCGACCACACTGCCCTGATAGTTTACTTGGGTTTAGAGAAAGATTTTGATATCTAGCTGCGGTGGTAGAAACACTCTTGAAATTCGAAAGCCAGGTAGAACAGCATAGTTCCCTTCCACAAGAACCTATACCTCCGAGTCTTCCGGCCTCTTGGCGTAAACTTATTTGCCGCATTTCTACTCTGATCTTGAATTCTGAGGCAAGTACCTTGATAAGTTCTCTAAAGTCCACCCTTTCATCTGCTGAATAATAAAAGGTGGCTTTGGCATTATCCGCTTGATATTCAACATCGGAAAGTTTCATAGAAAGTCGCAGGTCTTGAATGATCTGCCTGGTTCTGTAGAGAGTGGGTGATTCACGCTTACATACCTCTTCGTACCGTTCAATATCTTTTAGGTGGGCGATACGGTATATCTTTCTTATTTCATCATGATTCTTGATCTTGTTTTTCTGCATCTGTAGACGCACCAATTCACCTTGAAGCGAAATATGCCCCAAATGGTGCCCATTTGGCACATCTACGATCACAGCATCACCGGTAGTGAGATCTAGATTATCAGAGTTCTTGAAAAATTCTTTCCGGCCACCTTTGAACCTCACTTCAACGTAGGGGAACTTATCTACAACCGGTAAATCCATATTGGACAGCCAGTCAAAAACATTCATTTTATTGCAACCTCCCGTAAGGCAGCCTCCATTGTTTTTACATCCGGCTACTATTCCTTCTGATGTGGCACAACTGCTACAGCCCATTTGCTATTCTTTGATGTTAGAATAAGATTAAAGATAATTAATCCAGGTGAAGCCTGAGTATATCTTTTCCGATATCCTTCCTAAAATAGGCACCTTCCCAGTGAATAGAATCGACTCCATGGTAAGACATCTTAAGAGCGTCTGTTAGCGAACTGCCCATACCCGTGACGGCTAACACCCGACCTCCATTGGTTAAAACCTCATAGTCTTGTTGTTTTGTTCCGGCATGAACGACAAGTGCGTTAGTAACATCGGCCAAGCCCTGTATAGATTTCCCCTTTTTGTAGCTCCCGGGGTATCCATCAGAAACCATAACTACAGTGGAAGCATAATCTTCGCTGACTTCTAGTTGGTAATTTCCTAATTTACCATCGGCTACCTTTACAAGCAGTTCAACGAGGTCATTCTTGATTCTCGGAATTACAACCTGCGCTTCGGGGTCACCCATCCTAACATTATATTCGATCACGTAAGGGTCGCCCTTTACGTTCATTAAACCTATAAAAATGAAGCCTCGGTAGTCAATGCCTTCGTTTTGAAGTCCATGTACGGTGGGTTCTATTATTCTTTCGGTCACTTTTTTCATAAAATCGGCATCTGCGAATCTCACGGGAGAGACAGCTCCCATGCCACCGGTGTTAGGTCCGGTATCTTCCTCACCGATGCGCTTATAATCCTTAGCTTCAGGTAAAGTCACATAATGCTTACCGTCAGTAAGCACAAAGACGGAGAGCTCTATGCCATTTAAAAACTCTTCTATGAGCACTTTATTACTTGCCTCGCCAAATTGCTTATCCAACAGCATGGACTTGAGGGTATCTTGGGCTTCCTTTAGATCATTAGCGATAACAACGCCCTTGCCGGCAGCCAGACCATCAGCTTTGAGCACAATTGGCATTTTACATTGTCTCAAATAACTCAACGCTTCATCTATCGATTCAATAGCGAAGGTTTGAGCTTTGGCGGTAGGGATTTTATTTTTCTGCATAAAACGCTTAGAAAAATCCTTACTGCCTTCCAGCCTCGCCCCGTCTTTCCCGGGCCCTACTATGGCGATGTCTTTTAGCTGATCATTCTTAAAATAGTCCCGAATTCCATTGACAAGCGGATCTTCAGGCCCTACTACTACGAGCTCCACCTTATTTTCAATAACAAATTGACCAATGGCTCCAAAGTCATTGACGTCGATTTCTATATTTTCACCAAAAAGATCGGTTCCTGCGTTGCCCGGTGCTATAAATAACCTTTCACAATGTAGGCTTTGATGTATTTTCCAGGCCAGCATATATTCCCTGCCTCCGCTTCCGATTACCAGAATATTCATAATGAATTAATTGTGAAGTGCTAAGATATCGTTATCCGAAGAATGAAGCAGGTATTCCGCTTTTAAATTTAGCGCGGTGGGATTCACGTAATCTATGAACATTTTCCTCGCCTAAATGTGCCGGGCAGACTTCTCCCGCTGAATAGGCCTTCCTAGAGTAAAATGAGGATTGCCCTCGCGGATAGCAGGCCTTACGGGAGGATAAAAATGCCTTTGGTAATTTGAAAAAGCTGGAATGTATCTTAAAAACAGAACGCCAGGAAAATGAATGTACTCTAGAACAGTATTAGTTGGCGTATTCAGACATGAATTTTATACGCATCAAACGGATCTCTTCTTCCGAATAATCGGCGTTATCTTCATCTTGAAGGGCCTCATTAATACTATCGGTTTCAGCGTTTAAAAAGTAATCATAGAGATCGTCTTGTTTGTCATCATCCATTACTTCATCTATGTAATAATCTAGATTCAGTTTAGTGCCCGAATAGATTATGTTTTCTATTTCCGTTAGCAGCGATGAAAAAGGGATACTTTTTGTCTCAGCAATCTCATCAAGATCAATTTTTCTGTCGACCTGCTGAATGATAAAGATCTTCATTTTTGATTTGTTGACAGAGGATTTAACCACCACTTCGGACGCCGGAACAATATCATGTTCGTCAACATACTCATTAATAAGGGCCAGAAATTCTTTACCAAACTTCTGGACTTTTCCCTGGCCCACTCCATTGATTTGGCCTAACTCTTGAGCCGTGGTGGGATACGTTGTCGCCATTTCCTCCAAAGACGGATCTTGAAATATGACGTAAGGCGGGATATCCTTTTCATGCGCTACTTTTTTGCGTAATGCCTTAAGCATACCAAAAAGGATCTCATCGTAGGCCTTTGTGTTATTTGGTGACCTTTCAGAGCCTTCTTCCTCCTCACTTGTACTCTCATACTCATGATCTTTAGATAGCATGATGGAGGTAGGTGATTTTACAAATGCTTTTCCTTTGGCTGTCACCTTTAAAACACCTATATTTTCTATGTCTTTCTCAAGATATTCGTGAATTAAAGCCTGGCGAATAACAGATTTCCATACGTCTTCATCTTCACTATCTCCACTTCCAAATATTTGTAGCTGATCGTGATTATAAGAGTTAACGTAATCATTCTTGACACCACGAATTACGTGTACTAAATGGTTGAGCCCGAATCGTTCATTCGTCTGTAAGGCTGCCTCTACAGCGGTTTTCACAAAATCTTGCCCTTCAAATTGTTCTTTAGGATGTAAGCAGTTATCGCAGGCACCACAGTTTTCCACATTGTATTCTTCACCAAAATAATGCAACAACTGTTTCCTCCTACAAATAGGAGATTCGGCGTAGAAGGACATTTCTTGTAGAAGCAGGCGCGCATTTTCTCTTTCCTGTACGGATTTATCCTTATTGAATTTTTCAAGTTTATTTATGTCGTTGTGACTATAAAACATCAGGCAATTGCCCTCTAAGCCATCGCGGCCTGCACGTCCGGTTTCCTGATAATAACCCTCTAGAGATTTTGGTACGTCATAGTGGATAACGAATCGTACATCAGGCTTATCTATGCCCATTCCAAAAGCGATGGTGGCTACTATAATATCTACATCCTCATTCAGGAAATTGTCCTGATTACGTTCTCTCACCGCAGGATCAAGTCCAGCGTGGTATGGAGCCGCATTAAAACCATTGACATTCAGTAATTCAGCTATTTCCTCAACCTTTTTACGACTGAGGCAATAAATGACTCCGCTTTTTCCTTTGTGCTCATTTAGGTACTGGATAAGCTGCTTTTTTGCGTGCTTTTTTTGTCTTACTTCATAAAATAAATTCGTTCGATTGAAGGAAGATTTAAAAATATGGGCATCTTCCATATTCAGGTTTTTCTGAATATCGGTCTGGACTTTTGGCGTTGCGGTAGCTGTGAGAGCGATGATAGGCAAGTTTCCCAAACGACCAATAATTTCCTTGATTCTTCTGTATTCCGGTCTGAAATCGTGCCCCCATTCAGAAATACAATGCGCTTCGTCAACCGCTACAAAAGATATATTAACCTGCTTAAGGAAATCGATATTCTCTTCTTTCGTGAGAGATTCAGGGGCTACATATAAAAGTTCAATGGACCCATCTAAACTTTCCTTTTTAACCCGCGTAATTTCACCTTTAGTCAGCGTTGAATTCAAAAACTGCGCATTCACCCCAAAGGCATTCATTTGATCTACCTGGTTTTTCATGAGTGCTATCAATGGTGATATCACGATTGCCAGGCCGTCCGTGATAAGAGAAGGTAATTGGTAGCATAATGATTTGCCGGCCCCCGTAGGCATGATCACAAAGGTATTCTCCGGTTTGAGAATATTACGGATGATTTTCTCCTGATTGCCACGAAAGTGAGAGTATCCGAATACCTCTTTTAACTTGTTTTTTAGTAGGTCTTTTTCTTCTATAAGCACATCGCTCATGATTCGTTATTTTGAGCTTTTTATAATTTACTGTGTTTGTCTTTACACTATATGCGGCAGAATAAATAACATGCTTTCTTGCCCCTTTTGTTATCTTTGGACGGATCGGAAACGAATGTATTCTAATTGAAGTTAGCAAAAAATATCCAGAGTATCGCCACAAAAGTTTTGGTTAATGAGGCCGAGGCTATTCAGGGAATTATCAGTCGTATTGACCAGCAGTTTGAGGACTGCGTTTTGGAAATTTACAACTCACAGGGGAGGGTAATCGTGACCGGAATTGGCAAGAGCGCCATCATTGCCAATAAAATTGCAGCTACACTGAACTCGACCGGTACACCTGCTATTTTTATGCATGCGGCTGACGCCATTCACGGTGATCTGGGGATGATCCAAAATAACGATATCGTTATTTGTCTTTCCAAAAGTGGCAATACACCGGAAATAAAGGTACTTGTACCCCTTTTGAAAAGAACCGGATCAAAGCTTGTGGCTTTAGTAAGTAATGTGGATTCCTATCTGGCGCAGCAGGCAGATTATGTATTAAATGCCACCATTGGAGAAGAGGCTTGTCCTCATAATCTCGCTCCAACCACTAGCACCACAGCTCACCTGGCGTTAGGAGATGCCTTAGCGGTTTGTTTACTGGAACTTAGAGATTTTTCGAGAGCAGACTTTGCCAGATATCATCCTGGAGGTTCTCTTGGAAAAAAACTCTACCTCAAAGTAGATGATATTTACCCAAATAATGAAGTGCCTCTTGTTTCGACTGATGCCTCTATACAGGAAGTGATCGTGGAGATATCATCGAAGCGGCTGGGTACTACAGCCGTGATGAATCGAGCCAATAAGCTGGTTGGTATCATTACCGACGGAGACCTGAGAAGGGCAATGGAAAAAGGTATAGATATGACAGAGACCGCCGAAGAAATTATGTCGGGGAAGCCGAAAACGGTGCGGTCGGGTGACTTTGCCGTTAGGGCTCTGAACGTAATGCAGCAAAATAGTATTAGTCAGGTCATTGTAGTGGATGAAGATGGAGGTCTTAAAGGTTTCGTACATCTTCACGATTTATTGAAAGAAGGAATTATTTAATATGGAGCAAGATCAAATGGAGAAAAATTCAGATCACTATGTGGTTATCATGGCTGGTGGGATTGGAAGTCGATTTTGGCCTTACAGCAGACAAAATCGGCCGAAGCAATTTCTTGATATTCTTGGAACAGGTCGCTCTTTGCTTCAGATGACTTTCGATCGCTATACGGCTTCTACCAAAGTTGAAAATATCTATGTGGTGACCAATGATAATTACGAAGCTTCGGTTAAAGAACAATTACCCGACTTACTGGATCAACAGATACTCTGTGAGCCTTCTCGTAAAAATACAGCTCCATGCATAGCCTATGCGGCCTATAAAATTGCTAAGATAAGTCCGAATGCAGTAATGACAGTTTGTCCTTCTGATCATTTGATATTACAGGATGAAGCTTTCCATGAGGTTATGGATATAGCCAAAGCTGCCGTAGATGATCATAAGTTAATCACTATTGGTCTTAAACCACATAGACCCGAAACAGGCTACGGCTACATTCAGTATTTAGAATCCGAAAACAATGTTAAAAAAGTTAAAACATTCACTGAAAAACCGGAAAAAGAACTGGCCCAAAAGTTTCTAGACAGTGGTGACTTCGTCTGGAATTCAGGAATGTTCATATGGAGTGCCGCAGCGATCATTAAGGCGTTTGAAGAATTTTTACCGGGGTTGTCGGAAGTATTTGAAGAAACTGTGCCCTTTTTAAACTCGGATCAAGAAAGGGGCGCTATAACCAAAGCTTATTTTCAATGTAATAATATATCCATAGACTATGGTATCATGGAAAAGGCCTCGGAGGTCTATGTGGTGCTCGGTGATTTTGGATGGTCAGACCTGGGTTCTTGGGAGTCCCTCCATGAATTGTCTGAAAAAGAAGAACATGAAAATGTCATTCAAGGGAACGCACTTTTGTTTGAGACCAATAATACCCTGGTGAAGGGACCAAAAGATAAACTTATGGTGGTTCAAGGACTGGAGGACTATCTAGTAGTGGAATGTGATAATGTAACCCTGATTTGTAAGAAAAGTGAAGAACACAAGTTCAGGGAGTACGTTGCTCACGTGAAGGAAAAAAAAGGCAAACAGTATCTATAAGCCACGCTGGCGCACCGCTTCAAAAAGAGCAATGCCGGCCGAAACGGAAACATTTAGGGACCCTACATTGCCCAGTACAGGTATTTTACCTTGGCTGTTGCATAGTTTTAAGTACTCACTGGATATGCCATTTTCTTCTGACCCCATGATGATGCAAAGCGGACCTTTCAGGTCAATATTATACAAATAGTTATCGGTCTTTTCTGTGCACCCAACGATCGTTAAACCGCTGGATTTCAAATATTGGATAGTGTCTTTTAGATTTTCTGAACGGCAGATAGGTACATAATTCAATGCGCCCGCAGAGGTCTTCATAGCATCACTATTTATGGCAGATCCTCCCTTGCTTGGAACTATAATGCCTAGCACTCCCGCACACTCTGCTGAGCGAGTGATAGCACCGAAATTTCTAACATCTGTAATTCTATCCAAAAGGAGTAAAAAAGGCTCTTCTCCCTTCTGGTACGCCTCCGAAATCAAGTTATCCAAAGACGCGTATTGAACCGCAGAAATAAAAGCTATAGTCCCTTGATGATTTTTACGTGTAATGCGATTGAGCTTTTCTAAAGGAACACTGGAAATTGGAACTCTAAAGGACTTGGCCGTTTGAATTAACTCCTTAATCGAAGGGTTACGCAACTGTTTTTGGATAAAAAGTTTGTCAATTTCTTTTCCTGAGCGTATGCTTTCAATGACGGCATGTATGCCGAAAACCAAGTTATCTTTTGGAAGTTTCTTGTTCAATATCTGACTTTTCGGAGGTTATTTATGGCTTGGTACCAACTGTTGCTATATCTCCTATCTCTGATTAGAACATAATGGCTATTTGAAAATATACTATTGACTCGTATAAATTCAAAATCGATGGACTGAGATGTTGCGGTGGCGTTATAGTACCATGTTTCTTTATCGGCCGCTCTAATTACACGGTCTGGCACACCAAAAACAGCATAAATCATCCCCCTATCTGTTTTCCAACCTGCTTTGTAGGTGGTAAAAAACTGGTTAGCTTCCTCAATACGGTCGTAATATGTTTTAATCACTTTTCTTGCTCTATCCGCAGAGCGCGTTATTTCCAGCCAAAACTGATCAAAATCTCGTTTTGATACGCTGTCCTTATCCAAGGCGTCCCATTCCTCTTTTTGCGTGATGTAGATTAAAGGATCAATAAGCTGATTGAGCTTTGCGGGTTTAGGAAAATAGGGGTTAACCAGTAAAACAGGTGCCGCGCTGGTAGCAAGTGAATCCTTCTGAAAAAGATATAACCCTCGCTCGGATAGGCCGAAAGGTTCAGTGTCCAGGGTAGTAATTGTAGTCTTTACCGCCATTTCCTTTTGAGGAACCGGTGACTTGGTCACCATTGGAGGTAAAGCCGGTTCAAAATCATAATCATAGAAAAGCCCTACCGCATTTGTGTCAGTCATAAAATCTCCTGCTCTAACCCAACTTTGCGTTAGTGGTACTTTGCCGGCATCGGAAATTGTGAGAGGAACGATTTCTACAGGTTGAATATCATAATGATATTTGATAGAACTAAAGCTACTTACTATTTCCAGTACTAGTACTTGATTGGAGGGCCACCTCAATGTTGAAAACGTAAAAAAATGACTTTTTCCTCGTTTACCAATATACAGGCTGTCGAAAGAAACGGGATTTAGAGTTTTCGTATAGCCGGAGGATGTTTTTAATTGAAACTTATAATTCTCGATATCCGTATTAGCCTCATTTATGAAAACACTGGCAGTTAGAGCAACGGAATCTAAGCTAATTTGGTGTGCTTTACGAGTGACAAAAATCTCTGCTTTAGGATCAAATTGGTAGGCAAAATTCACGCGACTTAGCGAGGATTGCGCCTGAATGGTTATGCTCGTGATTAGTAATAAACATGAAATAAGGGATTTTTTCCAATAGTGTTTCATTAATGGAAATTTAAATGTTTAGCACTCAAATAAAAACTGACCTTACCGCGTAATTCTTCGTTGTTGCCATATTTTTGCCAAAAATTATGCCATGAGTGTGTACACCACGGAAATTGCTTCTGATAAAATTGTTTCAGATAACCCGATCCACCAAAGATTACTAAAGGCCTACTACCTTGCGGAGGATTATTTGAGGGGCGATCTTTTGGAAGTCGGATGCGGAGAAGGCAGGGGCGTGGACTTATTTAAAGGCCGTGTAAATTCTTTTACCGCGTTAGACAAAATTCAATCTGCTATTGACCGGCTTCAAGAAAGATACCCTGAATATCAATTTATCCAAGATAACATACCTCCTTTTTCAAAATTAAAAGAGAGCAGCTATGACCTTGTCGTAAGTTTTCAGGTCATAGAACATATCAGGGCGGACCGTAAGTATCTGGAGGAAATATATCGGGTTTTACGACCTGGTGGAATAGCGTTACTAACCACCCCTAACATTAAAATGACACTGACTAGAAATCCCTGGCATATTCGTGAATACACCGCTAAGCAATTAACCACATTAACATCGGAAGTATTTGATGAGGTTGAAATGAAGGGAATAACGGGCAACGATAAAGTGATCCGCTATTATGAAATGAATAAAGCATCAGTAAGAAAGATCACCAGATTTGATATTTTGAATTTACAATATAGATTACCTGCATCCTTGCTCAAAATTCCTTACGATCTTTTAAATAGATTAAACCGTAATAAGTTGAAGGCCACAAATGATGAATTAGTAAACACTATAACTCATGAGGACTATCTTTTGACCGAAGAAGCGGATCAGGCGCTTGATCTTTTTTGTATTCTTCGCAAAAAGAACTGTACCACTTGACCTAAATCCCTGCTTTGGCTTTTATTTTAGGCGCTGATTCGTCAATAGTTTTAATGTAACTAATGATATAGTCGTTGATTCCCTTATCCAGCTGCAGTTGATCTAAGACATTTAGGTTATTTTTCAATATTTCTCCATCCTCGGCCTTATTTTTACTGTAGCCAAGGTAAGATGGAATACTATTCTCAATGTAGAATCGTAAAAATCTAATTTCAAGGTTGTTGCTTTCAGCTTTCACCGCATCGGATAAGAGGTTTTCCACACTCTTTAAAGAACTTATTTTAGTTATGGGATTCCAAGTATATTTTGCGATCAAAGCTTTGGCAGCGGCTTGATAAGCCACAAGCGTAGGTGTACTTTCACCTGATGCTATTATTTTCTTGTAAAATGCGATGCCCTTCTCGAGGTTAAATTCGTTGTAAAACAAATAACGCCTGATCTCATCCAGCGTTGAGGCTCCTTGACCAAACGCAGCATAACTGAATAAGAAAGTCAGAACGTAGAGGATAAAAAACTTACGCATTCATTGTCATTATGATAGTAATCAACGCAATGTTTAAGCTAAAAGTTAACCTGAATTCAAGAAATTTTTTGCTTTGTAAGCTGCACCTTGATCCAATTTGCGGATTTTTCAGAGGACTAGAATATTTTGTTAGATTTGCCAGTTCTTCGGAAATAGATTCTAAAAAAGTATATGCAACAGCTTAACGAGATACTAGCCTTTATCGACGGTTTAATAGGAAGTTCGCCCTGGTTTCCTTATGCGCTCCTGGGAACAGGTCTCTTTTTTACTTTCTATTTAGGATTTCCTCAGATAAGATACTTCAGGCATGCGCTAAAAGTAGTACGAGGCAAGTTCGATAAGCAAGATGACGAGGGAGATGCTTCTCACTTTCAGGCGCTCGCTACTGCGCTTTCGGGTACCGTTGGTACAGGTAACATTGGTGGAGTGGCCCTCGCACTTCATGTAGGCGGTCCTGCGGCTTTATTCTGGATGCTTGTTACCGCTTTTTTCGGCATGACCACCAAATTTGTTGAGGTTACTCTCTCTCATAAATACCGAGAAAAAGATGAGGCGGGTTTGATTGCTGGTGGACCTATGTACTACATGAAGAACGCCGAATTTAGGGTGTTTGGAAGGAAAATGAACCTGGCTTGGTTAGGTGCAATTTTTGCCTTTGCGACCATCATGTCATCTTTTGGCACCGGTAACATGCCTCAGATCAATAATATAGCCGCATCGGTTAAGTCTACATTTGATATTGATCCCATGATCACGGGTGCCGTCTTAGCCGTGTTTCTGGCGTTAGTGATCTTGGGTGGAATAAAGCGAATTGTTAAAGTAACGGAGAAACTCGTACCTGGCATGGCCCTTATTTATTTTGTTGGTGCATTGGCCGTAATTTTGACCAACTACGAGAATATAATTCCCTCCTTTATTTCCATCTTTTCTACGGTGTTTACCGGTAGTGCTGCGGTAGGGGGTTTTTTGGGCGCTAACTTTGCGTTTGCTTTTAACCGCGGTGTGGCTCGAGGACTTTTTTCAAATGAAGCAGGCCAAGGCTCGGCACCTATAGCACATGCGGCGGCTAAGGCGCATGAGCCGGTTTCAGAGGGTTTAGTAGCTATACTTGAGCCTTTTATTGATACTATTATTATATGTACCCTCACTGGACTGGTTTTACTTTCATCCGGAGTTTGGAATACCAAATTCGATAATCAATTTCAATATTCGGATTTAAGAGTTTTGGCGGCCGGTTACGATGCTAATGAAGATAAGGATATCAACGAAGTTTATGAATACCTGATTGGGAACGAGAACGGAATTCGGCTTTTTGACGGTGAAATTGTTGTAAAGAGTGGGAAGATTATTACGGATGTTTCTGTGATACACGCGCGCTCCTTTGCGGAAGATGTGGTGATTAAAAATAACGATCAACTTTATGATGGCACATTAAAAGTCACTGATGGGCAGATCGCTACCGAAGATCAAAATGTCACTTTTACCGGCAAATCTCTGGTCCATAGCGCTCCACTTACGACGGAGGCATTTAAAATGAGCTTTTTTGGGGAAAATGGTGAATACATAGTAACCATTGGGCTGCTACTGTTTGCGTTTTCAACGGCTATATCCTGGTCATATTACGGAGACAGGGCCACTACCTTTTTGTTTGGAACCAAATATATCATTTTCTACAGAGTGCTCTATGTAGCAGGTTTTTTCTTTGCCTCTTTTGCTGATACTACAGTTATATGGACTCTGGCCAACATTACCATTGCTATCATGACCTTACCCAACCTTATTGGGATAGTGTTATTGCATAAAGAGATGCGATCGACGGTGAAGAATTATTGGTCAGATTTTAAAAATGAATGGCCCGACGAAAAAACGCCTGAGTAAGTTCAAATTTAAAGTTACAGATGATAGTTTATAGATTGAATTTGCATCTCCGGAGTAGCATAAATGTGCATTACTACAAAATACCAAAAACCAAATTTTGAATTAGCTGAACGTAGCTTGCTGCTATCCATCTTAATTCAATTACATGACATTAGCTAATTAATTATTAAAAAAATAATAAAAACGCCGCTTAAATCGAAAGTTGAAATGCACAGGCTACCTATAATTTGGTACATTGATTAATTTTGCTTTATTAAGGAAACCTAGAAGTCTTTATCTAAGTTATTAGTTTATGAGCAGATATAGAGAATACCTTAAGGAGATCGAAGAAAGAAAAGGTCAGGCTCTTCATCCAAAGCCAATAGATGACGCTGAACTTATAGGTGAAATCATCACACAAATCAAAGATTTAGATAATGAGCACAGAAAGGACTCTCTTGATTTCTTTATTTATAATGTACTGCCAGGTACAACAAATGCTGCTGCAGTAAAGGCGAAATTTTTAAAAGAAATTATTCTCGGTGAATCCACAGTCAAAGAAATTTCACCTGATTTTGCCTTAGAGCA